>NZ_JBSGIV010000020.1:0-103661 GCF_053605225.1 Micromonospora sp. NPDC003944 | reverse complement strand
CGCCGCGGATCTGCGGCGGGCGGCGCGGTTGGTGCGTGACCTCAGGAGAGGGCGATGTCGCTGTAGTAGTAGCGAAGGATCGCCTGGTAGTTCTTGCCCGCGTTCGCAAGGTCACGCGAGCCGTACTGCGACAGCCAGTCGCCGTCCACCCAGCCACCGCACGCGGTGGTCGTCGCACAGTAGTGCGCCCGTAGGATGTTGCCGCTCCGGGTCATCCGGGCCGACCACGTCCGGTCCACCGCGGCGGATGTCGACGACTGCGCCGACGACGGCCGGTAGACCTGGTCGCCGGTGTCGTCACGGACGTCGTAGCACTGTCCGCCGGGCGTCTTCCGGGTCGAGTGCAACGCCCAGTACCAGGCGTAGCTCTTGACGGCCATCGCACCGGCGTCGAGCGAGGCGGCCGGCCAGCTCGTGATCCACTCGTTCGGGAGGACGTTCTTGACGTACGTCTTGAAGTCGACCCGATCGACTCGCCCGAGACCGACCCGGTAGACGAGGATGGTGCTCGGCAGTTTGCTGTTGGTGCCGTCGGTGCTACAGCCCGTCGACCCGCTCACCAGCTCGTGCGAGGCGTTGTTGTTCTTCAGCGTGGCGTTGAGGTTCCCCTTCGCGCCGGCCGCGAAGTCCTGGTAGGCACCGGCGAAGTTGCTGTTGAAGTAGACCCGCACCGTCTTGCCGGTCCGGTTCCACACCGACGCGGCGTTGTTCTTCACGCACAGGCCCTTGCCGCTGCCGGCGCCCTTGAAGTCGTAACAGGTCGGTTGGGTCGTTCCGTAGTCGTCGAGTGAGTCGGTGAAGTCGGAGACCGAGCCGGCCTGGTTGCTGTTGTAGTAGTAGCAGAACTCGCCACTGTCGCAGGTTCCGTCCCGTTCGGCCGCCGCTGCGGGCGAGGCGACACTCAGGATCGAGGTGGACATGGCGAGGACGGCGCCGAAGACGGCGAGGCCCTTGCGAACACTCACGGCGTCCTACCTCTCGTTGTAGCCCTGGGCGTTCCAGAACGCGGTCGGGTCGGCGTTGTCCAGGGTGGGATCGCCGACGCTGACGGCCGCATGGGTCTGCCGGCCGGCCCGGACCTCGACGTGGGTGTGCGCGCCCGAACTGGAGGACACCCCGTGCCACGACTCGTCGGCGATGATCTCGCCCTTGCTGATGGCGTCGCCCACGCCCACCCCGGACTTCGGCGCGGTGTGCAGGTAGATCACCGTCTTGTTGAGCGAGGAGTTGTAGACGGAGATCGTGGACAGGCCGCCGCTGCCGGTGGTGCCCCGCGCGACGTAGGTGACCGTTCCGGAGACCAGGGCGCGAACGTCCGAACCGACGCTGCGGGCGATGTCGATGCCCTCGTGCCGGCCGGGCGTGGTGGTGTAACCGTCGAAGCCGCACGTGACCGCGCCGCCGCTGGCCTGGTACAGGGCGTACGACAGGTTCGTGCGCGTCGACGGGGAGAACTGGTGCGAGGCGTTGTTGTTCTTCAGCGTGGCGTTGAGGTTTCCCTTCGCGCCGGCCGCGAAGTCCTGGTAGGAACCGGCGTAGCCGCTGTTGTAGTAGACGCGAACCGTCTTGGTGCTGCGGTTCCAGACCGAGGCGGCCTCGTTCTTGATGCACAGGCCCTTGCCGGCGCCAGCGCCCTTGAAGTCGTAGCACGAGGGCTGCTCGGTGCCGTAGTCGTCGAGCGAGCCGGTGAAGTCCGAGACCGATCCGGCGTTGTCGCTGTTGTAGTAGTAGCAGAACTCGCCGCTGTCGCAGACCCCGTCTCGGGCCGCCGCTGACGCGGGCGATGCGACGCTGAGGATCGAGGTGGTCGCGGCCAGCGCGACGCCGGCAGCGGCGAGGCTCTTGCGGATGTTCATGGTGTCCTTTCCGAAGGGTGAGGGGGTGCGGGTCACTGCCCGCGCTGGTACTGCTCCCAGGTCTTGATCGAGACCCGGGGGCCGTCGTCCGGTCCCTGGTTGGCCAGGCCGTTCATGCCGAGGTAGTAGTCGCCGACCTGGTGCTGCGCCTGGCTGGACAGGTCCGTGTCGTTGATCGCCGTGGCGTGGATGTGCCACGGCCAGTCGCCCTGGTTCGGGTTGCGGACCCAGGCGGCGAAGCCGACCTGGCGTAGGGCACGGGCGACCGCGGTGCGCCTGGTAGCGGTCATGCCGGTGACCGCGATGTCCACCACACCCCCGCCGTCGTGCGTACCGGCCGAGGTGGGGTCGCCCCCGGGGTTGTAGGAGCCCTGGTCGAGCACCAGGGAGTAGCCGAGCAGCCGCTGCGCCTCGGCCAGCATGGCCTGGGTACGGGCGTTGACGACGTACCCGTCACGCGGGACCTTCGCGCCCGGCCCGATCGTGTTGCCGACGCTGTAGCGGTTCGACCCGAGCTTCGTCAGCGACGTCGTGCCGGGCAATCCGTTGGCTGCCAGCCCGGTGTAGCCGAGCGAGCGTTGGTACGCCGCGTACGCCGAGACGGTGACGGTGCCGAAGTAGCCGTCGACCCACTGCGCGTTCAGCAGGCCCTGCGACTGGAGCGCCTGCTCGACGGCGAGCACGGAGTCCTTCGCGCCGGGGGTCAGTGTGTTGTCGGCGCGGCGGGGGTCGATCTGGGCGGCCAGGACGGTGGCTTCCATGTCCACGACCGGCCGCGCGGCCGTGGTGACGGTTCGCTGCGCTGTGGCGCCGGATGTCGCGGCCCACGCGTGGGCCGGTACGCCGACGGCCACGCAGAGCGCGGCGAGCCCGACGGGTAACCAGGGACGACGCAAGGTCGATCCTCCTCGCAGGTGGTGAGTCGTTCGGAACGGACATCACCTTGCGAGAATCGGCCTGGTGTTCGGTACCCCTGCGTCCTGTCAGATCCGTCGGACCGTCACTGACCTCGGCTGATGTGGTGTTGTCAGCTTTGGTGACAGCCGGGTCTGACAGCGGGCGTTCGCACTCTGGCATCTCTCGACGGGACCGGCGCGGGCACTCAGGCGGTGACGGTGACCATGAAGTACACCGGCCGGCGGGTGGGGAAGTACTCCTGCCCGTTCTCGTCGACCATCTTCCAGCTGACCCAGCACTTCCCGGGACGGCTCGGCGCGGTGACCTCGACACTGATCATCACCTGCTCGTCAGGTGGTGTGTCACCGATCGCCACCCGGTCCGGCACCTGGCACCCGTCGGCGTCCGCCGTGGGGTTGGTCCGCGCGAGGAAACGGTTGTGCCAGGCGACCTTCCCCACGTTCTTGAGGGCCCACACCTTCACGAACTGGGAGTTCACCCGTACCCGCGTGCCATCGGGGATGGTGACGTCGGCGACGAACTTGCTCGAGTCGCCCGCGATGAGCGAGTCCGAGAACGCTGACGGTGACGTCGACGCCGCCACCGCGCCGGAGTCGCCCTGGGACGATCGGCCACGGACGATCACGCCCAGGACGGCGACCATCGCCACCACCAGCACCACCGCGGCCGCGGCGAGCGACGGCAGCCGGTGCCGCCGCGCACCCACCACCTCCTCGTCACTCTGCGGGGAGCCGGGGGTCGGCCGCACGCCCTGCTCCTCGGGCGAGGTCGCGGGGAGCTGCGCGGCCTCCCATCGGCTCCGCCACTGGACCTCGTCCGCCTCGCAGGCCCGGACGAACTCCCGGACGGTCTCCCAGGAGGGGAACCTGGTCCCAGCGGCGGCCTCGTGCAGCGTGGTGTGCGAGATCCGACCCGACCGACCGGCCATCTTGCGGAACGACGGGTCGCCTACGCTGGTCCGCAGTATTCGTAGCTGCTCGGCGAACCTCTCGGCGGCCTGTCTGTCCTGAATCGACTCGGCGGCGGCACGCTGGTCCTTCATGACTCTCCCCTGTCAGACGACGTCGTCAGGCGTTGTCAGAGCGTGTCAGAGGGTACCGAACGGGCCGCGACCCCGATCAATGTGGTGCATCGGCGATTCCGTGCCGATCGTGGGCTGTCAGGCGACCTTGGGGGTGGCGCGCATCCCCACGTAACAGACCTGCGTGCCGTTGGCGAGGGTGGAGAAGACCACCGGCATGTAGTCCTCGCTGAACGATGGTCCCGCACCGGAAGCGGCGAAGACCGTTGCCGTGACGGGTTCCAGGTCCATCTCCAGGGGCGGTGACATGTGCGCCATGTCGTCGACGAACTCGTACCGCAGGTGCGGCGAGTCGTCGGCAGCGCGGGAGACGGTGAGGACGACGCCCTCGCGCCGGTACGTGCCGAGCAGTGGTGCGAGGTCGACCGTGGGTGGTACGGCAGCCGGGGCGAACGGCGCGGGCATGGTCACGTCGGCGAACTCGGCGAGCAGGTCGCGGAACAGGTCGGCGTAGAGCAGCCGGGCGGCACCGCCGTTGGTCATCAGGACCAGGGCGAGCTTCGCGTGCGGGACGACACGCAGGTAGGCGTACTGCCCGATGGCCGCGCCGTCGTGGCCGTAGCCGGGGATGCCGTCCCAGTCGTAGAGCGTCCAGCCCAGACCCCACCCGTCCGCGCTCACCGTCCACTTGTCCGGCACGTCGACCTCGCGCCGTCGCATGACGTCGGCAGCGTCGGTGGACAGCACACGGGTGCCGTCGTGGGCGAGACCGTCGTCGAGGTGCATCCGGGCGAAGCGGGCCATGTCGCCGGCGGAGACGATGACCCTGCCCGCCGGTCCGATGGAGCGGGGCATCACGTCCCAGAACGGAGCCGGGTCGGGATATTCGCCGGGTACGCCCAGGTGGCTCATGGCGACGCACAGTGGCGGCATGAGCGACAACCGCCGCACCAGAGCCACCGACCGGACTCAAGCGATCATGCGCACGACGGTCGAGCTGGCGCAGGAGGTTGGCTACGCCAAACTCAGCATCGAGGGAGTCGCGGCCCGCTCGGGCGTCGGCAAGCACACGATCTACCGGCGCTGGCCGTCCAAGGGCGCCCTGTTCCTGGACGCGGTCCTCACCTCCGGCGAACCCGCGCTGGACTACCCCGACACCGGCAACGTCGTGGCCGACCTACGCCATCAGATCCACGCGGCCGTCGACCTCCTGGGTCGGCCACCGCTGGGTCCCCTCTACCGGGCCCTGGTGGGCGAGGCCCAGCACGACCCGTCGGTCGCCGCCGCGCTCAACGAACGCTTCATCCGCCCCCAGGCGGACCGGACCGTTGCCCGACTGCGCAGAGCCCAGCAGCAGGGGCAGATCTCACCCGACTTCGACCTCGACGTGGCCATGGCGATCCTGTCCGGCCCGCTCTACTTCCAGTTCCTCATCCTGCAGGAGCCGCTGACGCATGAGTACGTCGAGCCCGTACTCAAGGCCCTTCTGGCGGGGATGACGCCGCGGCCGTAGCGGACGCGCCGGCCCGCCGGGATGGTGGTCCCGGCGGGCACAGCGTCAGGAGCAGGGTTTGCCCGCGCAGACGTCGACGACCGTGCCGGTGAGCAGGAAGACCGCCTTCTGTCTCTGGGCTGCGGCCTGGGCGCGGGGGAACTCGTGCGGATCGTCGCCGAACTCCGGCCCGGCCGGGGCGAGGTTGGTCGGCGGTGGCGCGGATGCCTCCCCGCTGTTCCAGACCACCATCGCCGAGCCGGTGTACGGGTAGCGGCGGATCGGCGGGATGCCCCAGTACGGCCGCACGTCGAGTGACCAGCCGTCCGCGAGCGCGGGAGTGTGCAGGCGAGCGCCGATGGTGCGCGCCTGCACCTCCGCCGCGGCGGGAGACACCTGCTGGTCGCCGAAGGCCACGTGCATCAGCACCCGGTGCGCCGGGGTGCGCGGTAGCGGTCGGTCGGTCATGTGCTGGGCGTAGCCGTTGGCCTCGGAGCGGTCCCACAACATCTGCAGCAGCGCCAGGATCAGCTGTTGGTCGACCTTGTCCGGGTAGTAGCCGTCGAGTACGGCCTGGAACGGTGCGAAGTCCACGCTGCGTTGCAGCAGCGTGGAGTAGTTCATCGCCGGTACGCCGAGGACCGATCGGGTCCAGTCCTGGGCGATTGCGGTGAGCGCACCCCCGTTGATGCCGCCCTGACTGTTGCCGTCGTAGTGCAGCCCACCAGCGCGGTCGATCAGCGGCCGGGCGGTGACGGTCTCCCGGAACGCGGGCTGAGCGGCGAACCCGGCCGGGTGGATCATCGCGCGGCCCAGGAAGAGGAAGTTCAGGAAGCTCTGCTGCAACCGGTCCGCCACCGCCGGGAAGACGCTGAGGTCGGTGAACGCTCCGGCCACAAAGGGAACGTCGGCGGCCGCCATGCCGATCCAGCTGGTCGCGCAGAAGGTGAAGTTGTGGGTGTTCGACATCGTCTTGACGTTGCCGGCGTTGATCTCGGTTGGTCGGCCGAGGAGCCCGTGGCCGTAGAGCGAGAGGTGTGCCGGCTTCGTGGCGGAGGCACTGCGTGGGATGTTGCAGACGAAGTCCGCCGCCACCGTCGTACCGGAGGGCGTGGGCAGGGCGTTCGCCGTGGGCGGCGCCCCGGTGCCGCCGGCCGGCCCGTAGTGCATTCGGGAGCCGGGCCCGCCGTCACCGGTGAGATAGGACGGTACGCCGATGGTGCCGGTCACCTGCCGGGAGATCAGCGGGTCCTGCGCGGGTGAGTAGTCGGTCACCTGGGTGACGGTGACCGGCGGCGCGGCCCGGCCGAGGGCGGCGAACGCGCCGTCGCGGACCGCGAGCATCCGCCCGGTCAGCCCGTGCCGGCTGGCCACCGTGAAGTCCCACGCCAGGTAGAGGCCGTGCCTGTCGACGCCGGCCCGGCTCAGCTCGGCGGCGATCCGCCTCAGTTGCGGCCCCCGAGCGTCCCGCTGCTTGAAGCCGGCACCTGTCAGATATGCCGTGAACGCCTTCGGCGCCGGGATCACCGCCCCGCTTCCGTCCCGCAGCCCGCGCAGCCCGACGACGTAGCGGGCACCCTCGGTCAGCGCCACCGCCGGCCGGATGATCAGCAGCTGCCGGTCGGGCTGGCCGGCGGCGTGCGCGTCCAACTCGGCCCAGTACGGGGTGCGCTTCCCGGTCCGGGTGTCGAGCAGCACGATCGGCGCGTCCGGCGCCAGCGAGCGGCCGATGTCGGTGACCGGTGCGATCCCGGTCGCCGCGGCATTGAGGCCGGGTACGCGCACCAGGATCGGCGAGCCCGGACTGAACCCGTCCTGACGGTTCCACTCCGTCGGGTCGATCGGGGTGCCCTGCACGTTTGCGGGCATCGCGGCGGCCGCGAAGCGGACCCGCTTGCCGGTGGGGCTGCTCCGGTCCGGCACGGTGAAGTAGTCGTTCGGGAACGGCAGCAGGCAGGCGGTCGGGTCGATGGGGTCGCAGGACGGGTTGCCGGCCGGTCCGGGAGTCGTCGGTGGTGCGGCGGGGGCCGCCGTGCCGAGCAGGACGGCACCTGCGGTCACCAGCACTGACACGGCGAGACGGAGCCCTCTGGGGGTGGTCACACGCATCTCCTTCGACGCTGGACGGCGGATCGACGGGTGGTGTTCTTCCTACGCTTGTGAAGGAAACTCAGCAAGCGCCGATGCGGGCGCTCGCACCGGAATACGCGCGGCGCCGCAGCAGTACGCCGCCCGCGACCCCCGCGACAATCGGGAAGGCAGCAACCACCAGCAGTTGAGTGCTCGCCGGCAGGTGGGCGGCGAGGCCCAGGAGACCGGCGCCGACCGCCGAGGCGCCCACCTTCAGTCCGGCGCCGACGGTGAAGACCTGCGTACGGATCCCCTCGTCGGCCAGCTGATTCCTTGCCAGGAACAGCGCTGCGGCGAACGGTCCGGTGAGGAGGCCCGACAGCGCGAACAGCGCTGCGGTCAGCGGTAGGGAGGGCACAGCGGCGGCAAGCGCGAGAGGTAGGCCGACTGCGGCCATGACCCAGACCGTCACGCGGGGCGCGTAAGAGGCTGGCGGTGGCCGCCACGCCCAGAGCAGCGATCCCACGAACGCGCCACCCGCCGTCACGCTGAGGAGCAACCCCGCTCGGGTGGGTTCGTGTGCGACCACGACGACGGCCAGACCACCAAGGCCCAGCTGACCGAAAGTGGTAGCGAGGGTGATCGTTCGCAGAGCCGATCTCCCCGCGATCGCTCGGGCGCCCTGGAACAGGCCCGCCGCTCCGGTCTGCGTCGCTGCGGCTTCCGAGGCCCGCAGGCGAAGGGATGCGACACCGAGGGCACCGAGCCCGGCGGCCACCGCGAGCACCAGGATGGCGCCGCTCGGGCTCACCGCCGCCACCAGCCCCACCGTCGCCGGTCCAAGCATGGCGGCGACGTTGCAGGACAACGAGTCCAGTGCGAAGACGCGAGCCTCCTGCCCAGGGCTGGACAGCGCGGCCAGTCGACTGGTCAGCCCGCCGGTCACCGCCGGTCCGCAGCACCCCGCCACCACGAGGACGAGGTAGCTCGGCCACAGCGGCGCATGACCGAGCAGTGCGACCGAAGCGGCGAGGGTGCCGGCGAAGACGATGATCGCGCCCGCGAGCACGGCTGCTGGCCGCCGTGACCTGTCGACAATGCTGACGTCGAGCAGCTGACCACCCCGACAGATGTCGCTGACTGGGCCGTACAAGCCGGCATCGTCGAGCGACCGCCCTCCGTGGACGACGCCGGCCTGCGGCACGCGAGGGCGCTTCGCGAGACAATGTTCCGCCTGGTTCAAGCGCTGATCGACGACACCGAGGCAGTGGCGGCAGACCGCGAACTGGTCAACCGGGCCGCGGCGGGTCCGTTACCCGCGCTGCGTCTCGAGGTCGACGGTGTACACCGCGATGGCGACCTGTCCGCCGTCCTGGCACTCCTCGCGCGTGACTGCCTGGAGTTGCACGCCAGCGACGACCGGCTGGCCCTCCGATGGTGCGCCGACGAGCATTGCACCCGAGCGTTCGTCGACAGGTCGCGCGGCGCGCGGCGGCGCTGGTGCGGCATGCGTGGCTGCGGCGACCGCGCCAAGGCCGCCGCATATCGCCAGCGACGGCGAAGCCCGGCTCCGTGAGGGCAACAGGCTGACGGTCGGTGGCCGGCAGCGCGAGCGTGCTCGGGCTGCCGGCCACCGGACGACTCACGCGGAGGTCACTCGGTGATCACCGGCCAGGCGTAGGCGAGCAGAGCGCAGGCGGCACCCAGAAGCGCGAGCGAGACACCCCTCGTGGGCAGCGGCAGGGCGGCGAGCACGATCAGGATGACGGCGACGACGTAGAGAAATGCCTGGGCCGACATGGTGGTCTCCTCGATCAGGGGGTAGAGGGCGGTTGCCTTCGTCCGCCGGGATGCCCCCGCGAGTGATCGCGGAAACCATCCCGCTGATCACGGTTCGGCCCACAGTGGCCCGTCCGGCGCAGTGTCTACGTCGCGAGGAGCAGCGCTTCGGCGCCCACGGGTCGAAAACCCGCCGCCTGGAACGCCCGCACGCTGCGCGCGTTGCCGGCGGCCTGCTGGGCCCAGACCGGCTGGCCGTCGGGCACCAGGTGTCGGGCGGCCGTCGCCAGTGCCCGCCCCAGGCCCCGGCGGCGACGCTCGTCGTCGACCTCGATCGCCGCCTCCCAACGGCCGGCCACCCCTCGGCCGAGGACGACCACCCCGCCGTCGGCGGCCCAGACGCGGACCTCGTCACGGCGACGACGGGCCCTGACCTCACGGGGATGGTCGGCATCCACAAGCGCGATCATCCGCAGTGGCGGCGGCCCGGTGAGAGGGCTTGCGACGGTCAGCAGGTCGATCGTGTCCGTCCTGCGCCGGGTGCGGTCGAGCAGTGCACCCAGGAAACGCGGGTTCATCGTGGCCGCCAGGGGGTCGCAGTCGACGCTGGCAAGCGTACGCCGCACCCACTGCGGGTCCTCGTCGGTGAACACCACCGAGTGCGCGGTGAAGGCGATGACTCCGGCGTCACGGTGGCTCGGCTGCGAGACCACTGTGGTCCCGCCGTCGGGCGGCGGGAAGTGCCCGTGCGCCGCCGCGTCCAGGATCTCGGCCAACGTGCGGTCCATTGTCGCCCTCTCCTCGATACCGGACGCACGGCTGCCGAGAGCGGACGCGGCGATGCGCTCCCGCCCTCGGCCACCGCGCGGGCCGGACAGTGTCGGGTCATCCTCCCGTGCCGGGTACGGAGCGGGGCGCCCCGGTGTCCAGGGTCGCACTGTCATCCGGATGCCCCGACTGGCCGCGGTACCAGACCCGGGGCCGGCCGTCGGCGGCGATGTCGACCTCCGTGTGTACCTGATAGACCTGGGCAATCCGGTCCGAGGTGAGAACCTCGGCGGGCGTCCCGGCGGCGACCACCTGCCCGCCGCACAGGAGCACCAGTCGGTCGCAGTACTGCGCGGCCAGATTGAGGTCGTGCAGGGTCACCACGACCGTGCTGGCCGACCCGGCGAGGAACCGCAGCAACTCCAGTTGGTGCCGGATGTCCAGATGGTTCGTGGGCTCGTCGAGGAGCAGCAGATCCGGTTCCTGCACCAGAGCGCGGGCCAGGTCCACGCGTTGCCGCTCGCCGCCGGAGAGGCTGGCCCAGCGTCGCTGCTCGAAGCCGGCCAGGCCGGCCTCGGCGAGCGCACCCCGCGCCAGGTCCAGATCGGCGGCACCGACCCCGGCAAGACGTGGCCGGTACGGGGTCCGACCAAGCAGGACGACCTCCAGTGCGGACATCTCCACATCGGTGGCCACCTGTTGTGTGACCACCGCGATCCGCCGGGCCAGCGCATGGTGGGGTATCGCGTCCAACCTGACGTCGTCGAGCAGCACCCGCCCGGAGTCGGGTCGCGCCAACCTGCCCAGCAGTCGCAACAGGCTCGACTTGCCGGAGCCGTTCGGTCCGAGCAGCCCAACCGTGGCGCCCGGTTCGACGGTGAGCGCCACCTCGGCCAGGATCCGTACGCCGGCCACGCCCCACCCGACCCCGTCCGCGTGCAGCCGCGCCGGCGATGCTCCCGTCGAATGCGGATCACCCCCGCCCACCCGACGGCCGGTGGTGTGCCACCCGCTCACGGCGTACCGGTCCGGCGTCGCATGACCAGCGCGAACACCGGCACGCCGAGCAGCGCGGTGAGCACACCCACCGGCAGTTCCTGTGGCGCGAAGGCGGTCCGCGCGACGGTGTCCGCCCAGATCAGGAAGATCGCGCCGACCACCGCGCAGGTGGGAAGCAACGTGCGATGTCGCGAGCCGAAGAGGAACCGTACGGCGTGCGGCACTGTCAGTCCGACGAAGCCGATGGCGCCGCTCGACGCGACCAGCGCGGCTGCCACCAGGGCGGTGACGGTGAAGAGCAGCAGCCGGGTACGCCCGGGAGAGAAGCCGAGCGAGCGCGCGGCATCGGTGCCGAACGCGAACGCGTCAAGTGCTGTCGCATTGGCCCAGCAGACCAGCAGGCCGACGCCGACAACCGCCGCGCTCAGCGCCACCGCCGCCCAGGAAGCCGCCGTCAGTGAGCCCAGCAGCCAGAACGTCACGCTGCGGGTGTCCTGGGTGTGTGCGTCGGAGATCACAATCAGGCTGGTCACCGCGCTGAAGAGTTGCGAGACGGCCACCCCGGCGAGGACGATCCGGGTCGGTTCGCCGGCCCGCCGGCCGGCCAGCAGCAGCACCGCGCCGAACGCGGCCATGCCGCCGACGAACGCGCCGGTGGTCAGGTCGACCGGCCCCACGCCGATCCGCACTCCGAGCACCAGCACCGCCACCGCGCCGGTGGAGGCGCCGGAGGAGACACCGAGCAGGAACGGGTCGGCAAGCGGATTGCGCGTGAGCGCCTGGAGCACCGCACCGCATACCGCGAGACCGGCGCCGACCAATGCGGCCAACAGCACCCGGGGCAACCGGAGGTCCCACACGATGCTGTCCGGCAACGCCGGTAGTGGCTGGACCGGCAGGCCCACGTGGCTGGCCACCGCGCGCAGAACGCTGCCGACAGGCAGATCGGCCGAGCCCACACTGACCGCCGCCACGATCGTGACCAGCAGCAGGAACAGGGCGGACGGCAGGATGTAGCGGCTGACTCTCGAAACTCCGGGAGCGGGCGGCGAGCCCCGTCCCGTCGCTGCGGGCGGGCCGCTCGTCGAGACGAGGGATCGGGTGGCTCGCAGCTTCATCGGCGGGCGTACACCACGTAGTCGTCGAGGTACTGCCAGACCGTGCCGACCTCGGCGAAGCCGGCCGCCCGAAGCGCAGCCAGGTGGAATTCCAGTGCGGCCAGGGCCTGCGGCGGTCGGTCGGCGAACCGTCGGTCCCGCTCGGCCGCCAGTCCGGCCAGTTCCGGGTGTCGCGTCGCCTCGGCGTACCAGGCGGAGTAGGTGAGCGCCCCGGCGGCGAAGGTCTCCTGCTGTGTCTGCGCGTCGTGCCGAACGGCGATGTCGCGCAGTGTGGGCGACGATTCGTCGTAGCGCAGGTGGTCGGCGTTGAGCAGCACGCCACCGGCGGGCAGTAGGTGCGCTGCGGTGGTGTAGACCCGCAGCAGTTGTTCCGGCGAGAGCCACTGCAGTGCCGTCGAGGTCAGGACGGCGTCGAACCGCCGTCCGGTCAGCGCCTCCTCCCAGCCGTCGGCCACCAGATCGACGTCGTGGACCTCGTTGCGTTCGGTGTACCGGTGCAACGCCCGCCGGGCGACCTGTAGCAGGATCGGGTCGTAGTCGACAGCGATGGCGGTGGCGCGGGGGAACCGGGCCAGCAGCCGGTCGCTGATCGCACCGGGACCGCAGGCCAGGTCGAGGATCGCCGGGTTGTCCGGACAGTGCAGCCGCAGTACGTCGACCATGACGTCGAACCGCAGGTCACGGTGGGCGACGTAGGCGGACTGCTGCTGGTTCCAGAGTTCGAGCAGGCGCCGGGCGGCCGGCTCGTCCAGCGCGCCGACCTCGGGGCCGGCCGGCGGGGTCATCGAGTCATCCCGTGCAGGGTGGCGCCGACCAGTTCCGCCGCCTGGACGCTGCGGATCGACGGGTCCATCGACGAGCCGGGCACTGTGACGAACCGTCCGGCGACCACCGCGTCCAGCTTCGACGTCACCGGGTTGCGGCGCAAGAAGTCGATCTTCGACTGGGCGCTGTCGCCGTCGCCGCCCCTGGTCAGGTCGGCCAGCACGATCACGTCCGGGTTGCGCTTGGCGATCTGCTCCCAGTTGCCGGCGGGCCACTTCTGGCTGACATCGGTGAACGCGTTTCGGACGCCCAACAGCGAGCTGATCGCGTCTGGGACCCCGCCGTGCCCGGCCACGTACGGGGTGCTCGTCCCGGAGTAGTACCAGAGGAGTGACGGGCCGTCGCCCGGCGCGGCTGTCGGCGTCGCACCTCGGGCGGCCTCCAGGCGAGCCTGCTGGTCGTGGATCAGCTTGTCGGCCCGCTCCGGGACGCCGAAGACGCCGGCGATGTCGCGGATCTCCTCGAAGAGCCCGTCGAAGGTGACCGTCTGGGTCGCGTCCGCCGGCTTCTCGCAGGCGAACTCGGAGAGGTACGCCGGTACGCCGAGCGTGGCCAGGTCGGCGCGCGAACCAGCGGCGTCCGGCGCGTACGCGGAGGTGTAGGTCGAGTAGACGAAGTCCGGGTTCGCCGCCCGGACCGCCTCCCGCGACGGGTAGAGCTTGGCCAGCACCGGCACCTTCTCGTACGCCGGGCGCAGGTCCGGCAGCACCGGGTCGGTCTGGTAGCTGGTTCCGGCCATCCGATCGGAGAGACCGAGGCTGAGCATGATCTCGGTGGCGTTCTGTTCCAGTGCGATCGCCCGCTGGGGTGGCGCCGAGACGCTGACCGGCAGTCCGCAGTTGGTCAGGTGGGCTGGTGTGGCCGGGGGCCCCTGAGCGGCCGACATGGCGGCACCGTCGGAGCACCCGGCGGCGGCCAGGACCAGGCACAGGCCCAGGCCCAGGCCCGCCTTAATGGCAATGGTTTTCATGAGCGGAAACATACCAACACCACCTCGGCGGCAGCACAGGCGGGGTGCGGCGCGCCGACCAGCCCGGCCAGACCGACACCGACGCAGTCAAGGGTGTGACCCGGAGCTGGGCCACACCCTTGACCGACCGCATCGCCGGCGGTCGCCGTCCTCACCTCCGAGGGGTCAGCAGCCGATCCGGCTCGCCCCCATCGCGACGTCGTCGTACCAGAGGGTGTCGGCTCCCCCGCCGTAGCTCTCCCAGCCGAGCTTCAGGTCGGTGAGCTGTGGCCGCCAGGTGCGGTTGTACCACTGGCCGTCGATGTCGTGCGTCGGCGAGCCGTCCGCGGTCAGCCCGGGGACGGCGGTCCCGTCCACCCAGGTACGCAGTTGACCGGCGGCACCGTCGACCATGAACTCCACACAGGTCCACCGGTTGGTGGGCAGCGGCAGGCTCTGCGCCACCCCGGCGGGGCTCTGCTCGGGCAGGGTCGCGTCGTCGGAGGCGCGGTTCCACTGCAACGCGCCGTTCTGACCACCCAACCGCAGGTCCCTGTTGCCGTCGGCGGCATCGGCCATCGCCATCATCGTGGTGTGCTCGGTGGGTTGGGCGGTGGTGTGCCGGACCCAGACCCGGGCGTACCTGACGTTACCCACGCCGGCGAGGTTCTTCGTGGACCTGATGAAGACGTGGTTGCAGTAGCCGGCGGTGCCGTTGATCCGGACCGACCGGCTGCCACTGTGGGCGGTCGTCGTGTCGATGGTTGCCGTACCGGTGCCGGAACAGTCCGGGCTCACCACGGCCCAGTCGCCGGAGGGCGTCGAGCCGGTCTGGCTCTCGAAGCCGTCGCAGAGCACCGCGCCGGCACACCCGATCGGCGGCTCGGTGGTGGGCGGTGGCGTCGTCGGCGGTGGCGTGGTGGGCGGTGGCGTGGTGGGTGGAGGCGTGGTGGGTGGAGGCGTCGTCGGGGGCGGCGTGGTGGGTGGCGGCGTGGCGCCGTTGCACGGTACGCCGTTCAGGCTGAACCCGGTCGGGGCGCCACCGCTGGTGCCGTAGGTGCCCTGCAACCCGAACTCGGTGGAACCGCCGGCCGCGATGCTGCCGTTGTACGACGCGTTGCGGGCGGTAACCGTCGATCCGGACTGGCTGACCGTGGCGTTCCAGCCGTTGGTGACACGCTCGTCCCCGGCGTACGTCCAGGTGACGGTCCAGCCGGAGACGGCCGTGTCCCCCGGGGAGACCTTGACGGTGGCGGTGAACCCGCCGGGCCACTGGTTGGGCGTGTAGTCGACCCGGCAGCCCTGGGCGGCTGCGGCTGGGCTGGTGAGCAGGGCCGCTCCGGTGGTGGTCGCGGCGGCGGCCAGCGCGGCGACGACCAGCAGGGTCGACGTGCGGCGGGCGCGGAGATTCGTCATGAAAGGGTCCTTCTGCCATCGAGCTTGGTGGAGGCGGCGCGGCGGCATGCGCCAGTGAACGGCGCAGCGCGAGAGCCTGCCCTTGGGCGCGGCGCGGCGGTGCGCCACAGCGAGTGGTCGGTGCGTACGACCGACGTGCCCCGGCTCGAGGTGGACCTGTCAGCCGCCGATGATCCATTCTCCCGAAGCTCGGCGGCACCCGCCCTCAATCTATTGATGCAGGACGATCTAATCAACGTGCCTGCCGCGCCGATCTTGCGGTTTCCGTCGTCGACGCGGGCGAGTTGCCCCCTATGCCGGGACAGCAGCTGCAAGATCGCGCAGGAGCGACAGAGCCAGCCCCGGCCACCCGTCCACGGTCGCAGGCTCAGATCTGCGTTCTCGCCTGCTCGATGTGCCGGGCGACGGCATGAGCGCCGTGCGTGCGTGCGATGGCGTGCGCCTCGTCGAGGGTGGCGAGCGCGTCCGCGCGGCGGTCCTGGGCGGCGGCGATGTAGGCCAGCCCGATCATGTTGGAGGCGACGCCCGGCAGCGCCCCGACCTCCCGGCGCAGCCGGGTCGACTCCTCCAGCCGCTCGCGCGCCTCTGCCAGCCGGCCCGCCCCGTGCGCCGCGATACCCAGGTGTCGTAGCGCCTCGGACCAGACAGGCTTGTCGCCGGCCTGCGCCGCAAGTCGGCAGGACCGCTCCAGGTACGGCACGGCGGTCTCGTCGTCGCGCCTGATGAACTGGTGCAGACAACCGATCCAGAACAACGCCTCGGCCTCGCCGCGCGTGTCCCCGAGCGCCCGGTACAGCTCGAGCGCGCGCTCGAACAGCGGCAGTTCGGCGGGATCCTCGGTAGGTGACGAGCCGCCGTCGGTGGGTGCGCTCTGAAAGCGGGCGTGCAGGATCATCCCCCGCGCCAACGCCGCATCGGCCTCGACGGCGCGCAGGCCCTGCTCGGCGTCGGTGAGGCCGCTGGTGTCGCCGCCGAACACCGCCCGCGCATAGGTCTCTCGGGCTTGAACGATCCGATCGTCGGTGCTCACTGTCGCCCCCGCTGGTATCGCCGCAACCTGCCAGGGCGGGCAGTCTAGTCGGCCGAACGCCCTGCCGGCCCGCCCGAACACGGGTGGCGAACTCGCCCGCCCGGGATCGCCACGCGATGCGGCTCCTGCCCGGCACCGTGACCGCGCACCGCTCCTGAGGCGGTGCGGGCGAATCCGAGGGATTGACCCTCACAGACGCCCACGGTTAACTGCACATCAACGATGTGGATCGATGTTCATCGGATCGCCGTCGAGGCGGCACGGTGGCACCGCCCTGCGTCGTCTCGACATCGCCCTCGTTTCGGCGGACGTGGGCACACCGGGGCACTTCCCGGGGTGCGAGACCTGCATCCGCGCGACGATCCAGAGGAGATCGTGTCGATGAAGAGGACGCCGCCGCTACGAATCGCGCTCGCAACCCTGCTCGCCGGTGGCGTCGTCGCCGTCGGGCCGGCTGCGCCGGCGACCGCGGCACCCACGGACGCCGCGTTCGGGACCAGCACCGGGACGTTGAACGTCAACCGGGCCGCCTACCTGGCGAAGCACGACATCGTCTACAACCGCCCGAACACCAACCCCCTGCACGGGCTCACCGTCGGCAACGGCCGCACCGGCGCCATGGTGTGGAACGACAACGGTCTGACCGCCCAGGTCTCCGGTGTCGACCTGGCGCAGCAGTCGACCTACGCCGCCGGGCTGGTCAACCTGTACAGCAACCCGCAGCTCGACACCGGCTACACCAGCTTCCAGCAACGCCTCTCGCTGTACGACGGAACGCTGACCACGAAGTACGACAACAATCGCACCGTCACCGTGCTCGGCGCGCCCAACTCCGAGGTGATGGGCATCCACGTCGAGGACACCCGCCCGGGGGTGAGCAGCGTCGGGCTCGACCTGAGCCTGTGGGACATGAACACCGTCCAGAACATCGCTGACGTCCCCGATCTCAACACCTGGCGTACCGTGTCGACCTTCGCCGACGCCAGCGGCGTCGGGTTGAGCCGTGGGCAGAGCGACGCGAACAACTTCGGGTACACCCTCGCGGCCACCGTCGAGGGGGCTTCGTACACCTCTCAGGTAGTCAACGGCACCCGGGTCCGGCTGACCATCACCCCCACGTCGAGCTACACCGTGTGGTTCACCGCGGCCAGCCGGGTCAACTCGCCAGGGCTGAACTCGGTGACCCAGGCGAAGAACCAGTTGGCGACTGTCAAGAGCACCGGCTACGCCACCACGTTGAACAACTACCGCTCCTGGTGGCACGACTTCTGGGCGAAGTCGTTCGTCCAGTACTCCAACGCGGGCGGCGACGCCGACTACCTGGAGAACGTCTACTACCTGGCGACCTACATGATCGCCGCGGGTGGCTACGGCACCTACCCGCTGCACTTCATCAACGGGGTCTTCCGGGCGACCCAGGACACCTCGAAGTGGAGCAACGGATACTGGTACTGGAACCAACGCGACGTCTACAACTCGTTCCTGGCCAGCAACCACGTCGACCTGATGGCCGGGTTCAACCGGCTCTACAGCCGCAACCTCTCCGCGCTGAAGTCGTACACCACCACCCGGTACGGCAGCGACGGGCTCTGGGTGCCCGAGACGATGGGCTGGGACGGCAACGCCCGCGGCACGATCAACAGCGACTACGTCAACGACACCTACTCGACCGGCACCGAGGCCGCCTACAACATGTACCTGCAGTACCGGTACAGCAACGACGAGACGTACCTGCGCAACACCGCCTACCCCTACATGCGGGAGGCGGTGAAGTTCTACGAGGACATGCTCGACTACGACAGCGCCACCGGCCGGTGGTACATGGCCAGCTCGAACGCCCACGAGACGTACTGGGACGTGCGCAACGCCATCACCGACCTGGCCGCCGTGCGGCTGCTCTTCCCGCTCACGATCCAGGTGAGCCAGCAGCTCGGCCTCGACGCCGGCCTTCGGGCCAACTGGCAGACGATCGTCAACAACCTCGCCCCGTACCAGGTGCAGAACGGCGCGTACCTGCCGCACGACCCACCGATCGCGCAGACCCGCAACAACGAGAACGTGGCGTTGGAGCTCGCCTGGCCCTACGACCAGACCGGCATCGGCTACCCCGACCAGCAGACCGCGATCACCACCTGGAACGTGCGGCCCCACCCGTACGGCAACGTCTGGTCCAACGACCACGTGCACGCGGCCCGCCTCGGCCTCGGCAACCAGGCCTTCCAGGGCATGCGGACGATGCTGCAGAAGTACCAGAACTATCCCAACGGGATGACCAACAACACCAACGGCGTCTTCGAGTACCTCGGCGTGCACCTGACGGCGATGAACGAGTCGTTGCTCCAGTCGTACAACGACAAGATCCGGGTCTTCCCGGCCGCGCCTACCGACGCCAGCTTCGTCGGGAAGTTCACCCTGCTCGCCAAGGACGGGTTCCTGGTCAGCTCGGAGCGCGAGGCCGGCGAGACCAAGTACGTGGGGCTGCGCAGCCAGTACGGCAAGACGGCCCGGGTGGTGAACCCGTGGGGCGGCCAGGAGGTCCGGGTCCGTCGTACCTCGGACAACGCCGTGCTGACCACCACCTCGGCCGCCGAGATCAGCTTCGCCACCGCGGCGAACACGGTGTACGTGGTGGAGCGCACCGCCAAGCCGCTGTCGGCGTACGCGACCACCACGCTCACCGGCACCGCCAACCAGGCCGAGAAGAGCCTGTCCGGCACCGCCTCGACCCTGGGACTCGGCGGCGCCGGCGGTGGTGGTCTGGTCAACGACACGATGCTGACCTACGACGCCAACTGGCACCACACCACCGCCCGGGGGTACGGCGACTACAACGACGACACCCACCACAGCACCACCGTCGGCTCGGCGGCCAGCTACACCTTCACCGGCACCGGGGTGGAGTACCTGTCCGAGCGGTTCAGCGACATGGGCACCGTCGACGTCTACCTGGACAACGTGTTCCAGAGCACCGTCAACCTGAACGTCGCCGGCGCCCGGCAGGCCCAGCAGGTGGTGTTCCGCAGGACCGGGCTGACCAACGGCTCCCACACCATCCGCATCGTCAACCGGACCACGTCCGTGGGAATGGTCGACGCGCTGCGGATCCTCACCGGCAGCACACCGACGACCGGGGCGGTCGCGCTGCGGGCCCAGGCGAACGGCCGCTACGTCAGCGCCACAGGTGCCGGCGCGGGCAACCTGCTCGCGTCCGCGACAAGCGTCGGCAGCACGGAGCAGTTCGACCAGATCGACCTCGGCGGCGGCACCATCGCCCTGCGGGCCCGGGTCAACAACCAGATCGTCTGCGCCGAGAACGCCGGCGCCGACCCGCTGATCGCCAACCGGGCGTCCGCCGGGTCGTGGGAGAGCTTCGCCCTGGTCCGCAACAGCGACGGCTCGGTAAGCCTGCGCGCGACGGTGAACAACAGGTACGTGGTCGCCGAGAACGGCGGGGCCGAGGCGCTGATCGCGAACCGTGAGGCGATCGGCCCCTGGGAGAAGTTCGACCTGATCACCCTCTGACGCCGGAGTCGGCGGGCCCGTGCTGCCCCGCCGACTCCGAGGCTGCCGTGCACGCCCCCTCCCACAAGGAGCCCTCCATGCACAGACGCACCATCAGATCCCTCGCCGCCGCCGTCGTCACCGGGCTCACCCTCGCCGCCGGTGCGGCGACGGTGGCCGCCACCCCGGCCGAGGCCGCACCGCTGGGCAAGGTCCTGGTCTTCTCCAAGACCGCCGGCTTCCGGCACTCCTCGATCCCGAACGGCATCGCCGCCATCCAGCAGCTCGGCGCCGCGAACGGCTTCACCGTCACCGCCACCGAGGACGCGGCCACCTTCACCACCGCCAACCTCGCCCAGTACCAGGCGGTGGTCTTCCTCAGCACCACCGGCGACGTCCTCGACGCCGGCCAGCAGGGCGCGTTCGAGGCGTACATGGCCGCCGGCGGCGGCTTCGTCGGGGTGCACGCCGCCGCCGACACCGAGTACGACTGGCAGTGGTACGGCGGGCTTGTCGGCGGGTACTTCGCCTCGCACCCGGCCACCCAGCAGGCGACCGTACGGGTCGAGGACCGGGCCAACGCCTCGACCGCGCACCTGCCGTCGACCTGGACCCGCACCGACGAGTGGTACAACTACCGGGCCAACCCCCGCTCCGCGGTGAAGGTGCTGGCCAGCCTCGACGAGTCGTCGTACACCGGTGGGTCGATGGGTGGTGACCATCCCATCACCTGGTGCCACAGCTACGGCGGCGGGCGGTCCTGGTACACCGGCCTCGGCCACACCGAGCAGAGCTACAGCGACCCGAACTTCACCCGGATGCTGCTCGGCGGCATCCGGGTGGCGGCCGGGGCGGTGGCGGCCGACTGCCGGCCGGAGACCGGCTACACCCCACTGTTCGACGGCACCCAGGCCAGCCTCGGGCAGTGGCGGCAGGCGGGACCGGGCGGCTTCACCCTTGCCGACGGCACCCTGACGTCGAACGGTGGCATGGGCTTGCTCTGGTACCCGGTGCGCACCTTCGGCAACTACTCGCTCAAGGTCGACTGGATGATGCCTGGCGACGACAACGGTGGGGTCTTCATCGGGTTCCCCGACCCGCAGGGCGACCCGTGGGGCCCGGTCGCCGCCGGTCACGAGATCCAGATCGACGCCACCGACGGCGACCCGACACGCACCACCGGCAGCGTCTACAGCTTCCAGGCACCCAACCAGACCGCCCGCGCGGCGGCGCTCAACCCACCCGGCTCCTGGAACACCTACGAGATCGGCGTGCACGGCCAGCGGGTCGAGATCTGGCTCAACGGAGTGAAGATCAACGACTACGTCAGCAGCCGGGCCATCGCCGACGGCTACATCGGGTTGCAGAACGACGGCGCCGGGATGGACATCAACTACCGCAACGTGCGGATCAGGACCGACGGCCCGAGCGAGCCGCCCGCCACCGACCTGGCCCGGGGCAAGCCGGTCACCGCGTCCAGCGTGGAGCCGGGCAGCACGCACGTGGCGGCCAACGCCGTGGACGGCAGCGCGACCACCCGCTGGGGCAGCGCGTACGCCGACCCGCAGTGGATCACCGTCGACCTGGGGGCCACCTACGCGATCAACCGGGTGCGGCTGTCCTGGGAGACGGCCCACGCGCGGGCCTACCAGGTCCAGCTCTCACCGGACAACGTCACCTGGTCGACGGTGCACACCACGACCACCGGAGACGGCGGCGTTGACGACCTCACGGTCACCGGCACCGGCCGTTACCTGCGGGTGTACGGCACCCAGCGCGCCACCCAGTGGGGTTACTCGCTGTGGGACGTCAACGTCCACGGCACCGCCGCCGGCGGCACCCTGCTCTCCCGGGGCCGGCCGGTCACCGCGTCGAGCGTGGAGCCGGGCAGCACGCACGCGGCGGCCAACGCCGTGGACGGCAGCGCGACCACCCGCTGGGGCAGCGCGTACGCCGACCCGCAATGGATCACCGTGGACCTCGGCGCGTCCCGCACCCTCGACCGGGTCCGGCTGACCTGGGAGGCGGCGTACGCGCGGGCGTACCAGATCCAGGTCTCCCCGGACAACGTCACCTGGTCACCCGCGTACACCACCACCACGGGCGACGGCGGTGTGGACGACGTCGCCGTCTCGGCCACCGGCCGCTACCTGCGGGTGAACGGCACCCAGCGGGCGCTGCCCGCGTACGGATACTCGCTGTGGGAGCTGGAGGTGCACGGCAGCTGATCCCCCATCGGGTCCGCCGTCGAACCGCCCCCTCCGGCGACGGCGGACCACCCCCAGGGCAGCCGGTGCGGCTGGCGTCCCCCGGCCGCGCCGGCTGCCCCTAGGTGTTCTGTCCAGAGATGTTGTCGGACAGCAGCTCCGACAGCCGGGCCCGCATCTCGTCGAGGCGCCGGTCGCCCAGACGTTCGAGGATGGTGACCGCTTCGTGCAGAGCCGCGACGGCGGCCGGGATGTCGCGACGGGCCGCGGCGACGTCGGAGCAGCCGTGCAGCGCCCACGCCTCCAGCATCCGGTCGCCGCTGCTGCGGGCGAGACGGACGGCGTCGCCGTAGTGGTGATCGGCCAGGTCGACGTCGCCGAGGAGGAACCGCAGTCGACCCAGGTTGACGTGGACGCTCGCCGACAACCAGGCCCGGTCGTCGGAACGCTCGGCGGCCGCCAACGCCGACATGTAGGCGTCGAGCGCCTCCTGTCGACGGTCGGCGCGGCGGTGCAGATAGCCGAGGTTGAGTTCGGCCTTGAACAGGAGGTCGGGGTCGTCCAGGCTGGCCGCGAGCTGCCGTGCCCGCAACAACGGTGGCAGCGCTTCATCGAGGGCTCCGCTGTCGGCGAGCATCGCACCCAGGCTCGCCTCCACGTCGGCTCTGCCGGCATCGTCGCCGTTCCGCCCGAAGAGCGTGCTGGCGCGGTGGTAGGCGGCGGTAGCTTCGACTCGCTGCAGCAGCAGGCTGTGCGCCACGCCCAGGCTCGCGTACAGCGTCGCCTCACCGATGCTGCTGCCGGCCCGGGTGGCAGCCCGGATACCGTGCTCGGTAACAGTGATCCAGGTGCCGCGGGGAGCCCGGCGTTGCAGCCAACCCCGCATGTTCGCGGCGAGCAACCACACGAGATCGGGATGCGTCGCACCGAATGTGGCGATCATCGCGATGATGGTGTCCGCCTCCGCGTCCGCCCAGGCGACAGCAGCGGCGGTGTCGGCCAGGTCCGGCAGGAAGAGCGGACGCGATTCGGTCGCCGCGTCACCGCCCGCCCCGCCCACTGTCGGGCGGATGTGTTGCTGTGCCGCGTCTGTCGCCCGCGCGTACCAGCGGAGTACCTGCCGTTCCGCGTTGGCGCGATCGGCGGGGGTGTCGTCGCGCTGCCCCTGCTCCCGTGCGAAGAGATGGGTCAACTGGTGAAGGCTGATCCGGTCGTCGGCGTCGACGGTGACGAGGTTGGCCGCGGCGAGCTGCCGGATCAGGCCGGCGAGGACGGACGCAGAGGTGATGCCACCGAGTGCGGCGGCCGCGCCGGGTGGCACGGTGTGCACGTCCAGCAGCCCGAGACGCCGCAACAGTCGACGTTCCGGTGCTGCCAGGCGCCGGTACGACACCGCGATGACGGCGGTAACGTTGACGTCGCCGTCCGTGGTGGTCAGCCGGGCGAGTCGGGTGCGCTCGTCGTGCAGGGCGCCGACGAGGACGTCCGGGCTGGTCCCCAGCCGCAGGTGGGCTCCCACGATCCGGATGGCCAGCGGCATCCCGTGACACAGCTCCACCAGGCTGCGGATGTCGTCGGTCGCGGGGCCGGTGAGCCCGGCGGTCGCCCGTAGCAGCCGGGTGGCCGGCTCGACCGGCAGCGGCGAGAGCACCAGCAGGTGGGTGCCCTCGCGGGCGACGAGCCCGTCAAGTCGGTTGCGGCTGATGATCACCAGCAGGCTTGGACCGTCGCCGGGGATGAACGGCCGGGCCTGTTGGGCGCTGCCCACGTTGTCCAGGACCATCAGCACCGCCCGACCGGACAGCAACGACCGCAGTCGTGCCGCGAGAGCGTCTGCCTCCCGTGGCACCTCGTCAGGCGCGATGCCGAGATCCACGAGGGCGCGGGCCAACGGCACCGACACCGGAACGTCGTTGTCGAGGTCGAGGTAGAGCTGCCCGTCGGGGAAGCTCCGCCGGTGTCGGTGGGCCCACTGCGTGACCAGGGCCGTCTTGCCCATGCCGCCGGCACCCGTGACGATCACCGAACCCGCGAGCCGCTGACCGCTGTCGCCGTGCACGACGTCGAGCGCCGCCAGCTCGTCCTGGCGACCCACGAAGTTGCTGGGCGGGGCGGGCAGCTGGGCCGGCCGGACGGTGACCGGAGCGGCGGACGACGTCGCCGCCGGCGCGGGACCACGCAGGATCGCGGTGTACAGCTGCTGTAGACGGACCCCCGGGTCCGCGCCGAGTTCGTCGGCGAGGATCCGCCTCGTCCGCTCGTAGACGCTCAGCGCCTCGGCGCGGCGGTCGCTGCGGACGAGCGCCAGCATCAGTTGCGCCTGAAGGCGCTCGCGCAGCGTGTTCGCCGAGGCCACCGCGGACAGTTCGGCGCACAGCTCGCGGTGCAGCCCAAGGCTGAGCTCGATGTCGACGCAGCGCTCGTACGCGCTGAGCCGTCGCTCGCCCAGGTGGTCGGCGGCGCCTCGCACCTGATCGGTGTCGGCCGTGCCCTGGTAGGCGTCCGGTGCCCGCCACAGCCGCAGCGCGGCCCGGTAGCCCTCGCGCGCCTCGGCGAGCCGACCTCCCGCCTCGTCCCGGCTGGCCGCGTCGACAAGCGTGACGAAGTCGCCGGCGTCGAGCTGGTGCCCGTCCAGCCTCATTCGATAGCCACCGGTCGTGCGGACGATCGAGCCGGTGCCCACCGTGCGGCGCAGATGGTGGACGACGACGCGCAGCGCCACCTGCTTGCTCTCGCTCGCGTCGCGACCCCACAGGGCCTCCCGCAACGTGCCGTCGGTGACGGTGTGTCCGCCGGCCACGAGGAGACAGGCAAGCACCACCTCGTGTTGGCGTCTGCCGACCGGCACCACTGATCCGGACGCGTCGACGGCCCGCAGTGGCCCCAGGACTTCGAACCGCATGATCCCTTTCCAGGACGACGCACCCGCCTGATCATCAATCAACGGCAGGGATCGTTGCACCCCTTCGGCAAAACCGGAAGGGCGCCCACACGTGCCAGCCATCAGTCGTCCAACGCCCAGCCAACATCCTCCTGGGAGACTGCAGATCGGTCAGGGTTCGACGGAGGGAGGTCCGGCAACTCATTGGCGCCAAACGGGGATACGCGACTACGGCGAGCGAGGGGTACCGGCACGTTCGGGGTCGCGTGTGGCGCGAGCGAACTTGCCCCGTCGGCGCGGATGGACCGCACCGACGGGGCAACGATCACCGCAGTGGCACTACCTCTTGACGATTCTGATCGTCGCGGTGCGGTAGTTGTTGCGCCTGTCGTTCGTCGTCGGGTCGTAGTTCTTCTCGATGTTGCCGGCGCTGTCGACCGAGAACCAGCGGAACGTGGTCGTCTCGGTCACGTGGAACACCTGCCCCGGCTCACGGAACTCGGTCGCCGCGTAGCGGGGTGAGTCGAGCGTGGGTCGGCTGCCGTCGGTCGTGTAGTAGATGGTCGCCGGCTCGTCGGTCTCGAAGCGCACGTCGACCGGCCCGGTGTAGCGCCCCGCGCCCGGCACCAGCCGGGACGTCGGGTTCTTCTTGTCCCGGCCCCAGTCCGCCGCGACCCGGAACATCTCCATGATCCCGTTGGCGTACTCCATTGTCTCGGCGTGGCCACTGACGAGCTCGGGGTTCCCCGCCCACTCCGGCTGGAACGAACCGCCCTGCCAGTCGCCGGTGGCCGGGTTGTAGACGGAGCCGCCGACCTCCCAGCCGAACGCGTAGATCCCGTAGGTGTGGTAGAGGTCCTCGCGTACGTTGCCCGCCGAGGAGTAGAGGACGTCGGACGAGCCGCCGACGTTCTCCGGCGTGACGACGGTTTCCCGGTGCGCCTTGACCTGCGACAGGATCCGGGCGGCGGACTGCCAGTAGAACGCCTCGTCACCAAGCGGCGGGCGCGGCGTGGTGATCCGGCCGTCCGCGATGTACGCGCCGGGCTGCCAGAACAGCTGACCGCCGTTGGAGTGCACCGACATCATGAACTTGATGTTCCGGTACTTCTCGACCAGCCAGATGATGTTCTTCGCCTCGGGCTCGGACAGTTCCTCCGGCCCCTGGTAGGTGTCGCTGACACAACTCGTCGACGCGCCCGCGTAGCCGTCGTGCCCCGACCCGACCCGGTAGTTCCGGTTCAAGTCGACACCCCAGGAGTTGCGCCGGCCCGGGTCGGCGTTCGCGTCCGGGCAGTGGTTGGTCAGGTTCCGGCGCTGGGAGGCGAAGTTGTAGAAGCTGTAGTTCGCCCCGTCGGGGTTGTTCGACAGGATGAAGAAGACATCGGTGTTCTCGACGATCTTCTTCGTCTCCCGGTCGGACCGGTAGTTGTGCACCAGACGCTCGGCGGACTCCAGGCTCGTCGTCGCCGGCACCCACTCCCGGGCGTGGTCCTGGGCCTGAATGAGGACACCGGGCTTCTTCCCGTCACGGTGCTTGCCGATCCGCAGGACCGGGATCGTGACCGGTCCGCGCGGCACCTCCCCCGCCGGCGCTCCGGCCCGCTTCTGGTCGAGGAAGTCGGTGAGCGCGACAGGCCCAGCCGTCGGCGCGACGATCCCGGTGCCCTCGTTGGTGCGGTACGGGTGCGCCCGCTCGATGAGGCCAGCAGACCCGGTCTTCAGTGCCTGCGCCACCTCTGCGGCGGTGCTCGCCGGCGCACCGGAGGCGTCCGTGGCGAGCAGGACGCGGACCGCCGCACCGTTGACCTCCACCGTCAGCGGAAGATCGGGGTCGGGCCGGTCCACGAAGTCCACGGTGATCTCGTTGCCGCCCTGGTGACCCCACGCCGCGGAGGTGACCACGACAGCGGCCTGCCCCGTGCCACCGATCTGGGCCTGCGCCTTGCGCTGGTATCCGTTCGTCTGGTTCGGCAGGTAGACGATCTCGGCAATGTCCGGGTACTGCCGGGCGATCTCCTTGGCACGACTGTAGAGCTGCTGCGGGTGCCGGTAGCCGTCCACGAAGTCCGACTTGTAGGACGGGTTCGCCGTCAGCGGCGGCGGGGCGTCCTCCAACCAGTTGGAGACGACGCCGGTCGCGACGCCACCTGTGGAACTCGTCAGCTTGATCTTGTTGGGGCGTACGTCGAGCTTGAACAGGTTCCGGTGGAACATGTACTGCCCGGAGTCGACGAACCGGCTCATCGTCCGGGCGAAGCCGAACGGCGTGCCCCTCCCAGAGTCGTTCTCCACCTGCATCCCGACGATCGGGTCCTCCTGCTGCCCCTCGGTCGTCCGTGCCTCGACATAGAGGAAGCCCTGACCCTTGGTGGTGAACCAGTCGGCCCGGACGACGCGTACCGTCGCCTCGTGGTTCGCCGGCTGGGCCGCCCGCGCGCCGGCTGCGCCGACACCCAGACCGCCGTCGGCCTCGTCGCTCCAGGCGAAGCCGGCGTGGTCGCCGAGCACGTCGACGCCCATCGCTCTGAGGTCGGTGACCTGCTCGGCGGTCACCACCGCCTCGCCCTCGATGCCGTTCGGCACGCGCCGCAGGCCATGTTCGAGGTCGAAGCCGGCGGCCGTGACCCGATCCAGCATGTCGGCGCCGGTCAGTCTGATCTGAACGAGGCGTACCGGATCAGGACTCTTGAGGACGGCGGTGGACGGCTGCGGCGGGTCCGCGCCCGCCGGGCCGGTCGCCACGAGGATGCTACCCACCAGGGTGGACAGCGCGAGAAGCGCGATGCGTCGCTGTGTACGCCGCATTCCCCCTCCTTCTGCTTACGACGGGTGATTGCCGGCGGACCGGTCCGGTGAGCGTATGTGCGTTCGCAGCGCCAGTGGTCCACGTCGATCGAATTTGAGCATTCCTTGAGCCGCCCGACGGCCTGTCCCCCGACGGAGGGAGAGCTTCCCCTTCCGTCGGGGAGGACGGCGGATTCCCCGCAAGCGATCGTGGGTCCATGACTGTCGTAGAGGTGCCGACCCGGTCCAGACCGTGGGCGCTGGCGTGCGTCGTGTTCGTCGTCGCCGCGGTGACGCAGCGGCTGTACTGGATCGCCGGTGGCCGGTGGGGGTACACCGCCTGCGACCGCACCGAACTGGTCGACCCGAGCGGTGGGTGCGGTGCGGACCAGGTCGTGGCGGTGCCGTTCTGGTCGGGGTGGGGTGCGGTGGGAGTCGGCGTCGCCCTCGCAGTGGTGCTCGTGTGCATTCTCCGGTTTCCGAGCAGGTGGGCGACCTTCGCCGGCTGGGCTGCGGCCGCGCTGCTCCTGGTGGTCGCGTTTCCGCTGCACCTGGTCTTCGAGATCCCGGCGGCGCTGGCGGGACGGCCATCGGACTGGCGTGACCTCGGAGCCCGGCTCGTCCTGGTGGCCGGTGGCATCCTGTTCGCCGGGCTCGCGAACGCCTCCGGGCCCCAGCGCGGGCCGTCCACCGTCGGCTACCGGCCGGTGCCGCGATGGACACGCCGCTGGGCGTACGTCGCCGTCGCGCTGCCCGTGGTCGGCTGGGCCGTGCCCCACGGGCTCTGGGTGCTCGGCGTCCCGTTCGGTATCTCCGAGCGGGAACTGAACGACATCGAGCGGAACCTGTCCACGCCGACGGCGGTGGCGATCACGCTGCTCCCGCCGCTCGCCGGCCTGCTCGCCCTCGGGCTGGTCCAGCGGTGGGGGCAACAGTTTCCGCGCTGGGTGCCCGTACTACACGGTCGACGGGTCCCCAGACGGCTGGCGGTGATCCCGGCCGCCGTGGTGGCGCTCACGCTTGTCACCTACGGCGTGCTGAGCACTGCGGTGCTCGTCGGCGAGCTGGCCGCGGGCGAATCGCACTGGTCCGACGTGGCGGACGGATGGGCCGTCACGGCCACCCTGCTGGTGTTCCTCGGCTGGGGAGTGTCGTTGGCCGTCACGACCACCGGCTATGCCCACGCCACCTCGACCGGAGCCGCCCCGACCGCAACCCAGGACGGGAGCGTCCATGAGCCTCGTTGACTCTGCCCGCGTCTCGACCGCCGCCCCGCCGCGCTGGGCGATCGGGGCCGCCTACGCTGTCCCGCTCTGCGTCCTGCCGTCGGCGGCCTGGCGACTGACGTTGGTGTTCACCGACGATGCCGTCACACCGTGGTACATGATCTTCTTGTCCGCGCTGTCGATGGGGTTGGCCCTGCTGACGCTCGGTCTGGTGCACCGATGGGGACAGCGGGTGCCGCACTGGGTGCCACGCATCGGGGATCTGCACATCCCGGCGCGGCCGGTGGTGCGCGTCGCGCTGATCGGCGGCTGGTTGCTCGTCGCCATCTGCGTGTACGTCCTGCTGAACCAGAGATTCCACCTCGTGCAGAGCGGGTGGGTGGGGATCGGCGGGGACGAACCGGCGCACCCACAGCCGGGCTGGGAGGTGTTCCGTTACTACGCCCCGATTCTCGGATGGGGGCCACTGGTCATCGCCGTGGCCACCGATTACGGCCGGCGCGCATCCGTACAGGCACGAGACGACGACCGAGCCCACAATCGTGTGCGGCGGTGACGGTGGCAGCACCACCTGCGGAGGCAGCGGCTTCTTCCTGGGCTGGCTCGCCCTCGCGACCGCCTACCGGGACAAGGACTTCGGCCTGTGGCTCGCCTCTGACGACGGGTACGTCGACGAGATGCTGACCCGGCCCGTCATAGAGCTGGGGTGAGCGGCGGCCAGGCATTGGCAAGCAGCTGACTGAAGTGCGCCGGGAACCACTCCCCCAGCGGCGGAGCGCCAGCTGTCGCACCGGTGTCGTACACGGAACCGCGGGGCGGCACGTAGTTCGGGTCGCACATCGGCTCGTACGGCTGGCCCGGACTCGGGCTGCCGCTGCTGCCGTCGGACTCGCCCGGGGGCTTGACCCAGACGTAGGCGTCGATGCCCGGTTCCGGTTCCGCGACCGGACGCTGACCGAGGCCGGCACCCCTCTGGTTGCACCAGTTGCCGACCGCTGCCCGCCTGTCGATCCGGCTGCCGTCGACGTAGCGGTTGAGATCGCCGGAGGTCGCCGGGCCGGTGGGTCGGTTCGGGCCGCCCCAGCCGTTGCGTGAGGTGTCGACGACCACGCCCGCGTCCGGGGAGAAGCCGGCGTCGGTCAACAGTCCCCGCAGGTGTCGCACGTACGGCACCTCGTCGATGAACGGGTTCCAGTCGACCCACTTCGACTGCCGCACCGGCTGGCCGTTGATCACGTCGTCAGCGCGGAAGTGCTCCTCGTGCAGGACCGAGTAGTTGGCGGTGTTGGCCACGAAACCGTGGACGTCGGCGACAGTGCTGCCGGCGCTTGTCGCTACCTGTGCCAGCAGCGCCGTCAGCGGGCCGGAGTCCTCGGGCCAGCCGACCTCGAGGTGGTGACTGATGTCGAGGTACGAGTAGACGTTGGGCAGGGCACCGAGCCGGGCCAGGGCGTACCCGATCCCGTGCTGGTAGGTGCCGCGTGCCAGCACCTCGTCGCAGGCAGGGGTGGCCGCGTAGCGGTTGCCGGTGTTGACCACGAGGTCGGGCAGCGAGTTCGGTTCGACGAAGACGACGATCCGCAAATCGGCGTAGGCGGGCGCGGCGAGGATCTCGACGATCGGGTCGACGAACTCGGCCTGGTAGCGGGCGAGGTCCCCGATCGACAGCTCACCCTGTGGTGCGCGCCGGCCGCAGTCGCGCGCCGGCAGGTTGTACAGGGTCACCTGGACGAGGTCGGCGTGCTGTGCCACGGCGGCGTCGAGGTGCTCACGCAGGCCCATCCTCTCGTCGTCTCCGTCGATCCTGGCGATCCGGTCCAGCCAGACCGCGGTCGGCTGACCGGCGACCGCGTCGCCGCCGGGCTCCGCAGTCGCGCGGTCTGCCCATTCGGGATCGACGTAGACCTGGGCTCCGACGTAGGGGTTGGCCACCCGGTGTGGTGGGTCGGCGGCGCTGGCCGGATCGGCGGCGGCGAGCACCCCCGCGACGAGGACGGACACGGCGGCTGCGAGAACCGGGCGAACGCGGACGGGTCCGCGCTCCCCACGTGGCATGGTCATGGTGGCCGCCCTCTCAGAACCTGGTCCGGCACCGGCCTGCGGCTACGGCCCGGCTGCGCCGAGCGTCCCGCATCGCGACCGTATTCACGCTCTTCGATCCGGCTTCACAGTATGCCGCACTGTCGTCGGATCCGGGGCCCGCACCGTGCGCGGCGCCTACCGCCGCGGCAGCGCTCAGAAAGTGGCGATCGGGTTGACCGGGCTGCCGGACGTGCCGGCGAAGCGGACCGGCGCGACCGCCAGGTGAAAGTCCCACTGGCCCAGCTCGGTAGCCGTCGCGGCGCACGCTTCCAGGTCACAGTTGTCGAGCATCCACAGCCCCATCGCGACGAGGCTCACGGCGTGGACCGGCATCAACACGTCGTCGTACCCGGACGGCTGAACGTCCTGGGGGGTGTCGGCGCCGATCAGCGCGACCTCCCGTTCCTGCAGCCACGGCAGACACGACGCGTGCCAGCCGGCCTGGGCGAAGCCGCTGGCCGGACCGTTCTCGTGCCGGAAACGGCCATAGCCGGTCCGCAGGAGCACCGCATCACCGGGTCGCACCTGCACACCCTGGCGACGTTCGGCCTCCTCGAGATCGTCGGGATACACACCCTCTCCGGGCTCCAACCACGGCACCTCACGGGCCGCCGCCACGTCGAGCAGGACACCACGCGTGACGATCCCGTTCGCCGCCGCCGTGACGGCCGCCCACGCCGAGCCTGTCGCGGGGTCGACGAACGAGTGCGACCGACCGTTGTACATCGCGCCGTCCCAGAAGATGTGGCACGGCGAGTCGAGGTGGGTGAGGGTGTTGCCGTGGAAGGAGATGCCGAGCCGCTCCGACGAGAAGCCCCAGCGCCGGTCGGCGTGGAAGTGCGACGGCATGTTCTCGGCACCCGGCATGTCGGCCGCGCACGGGCAGGTCGTCGTCGACCGCTCCATGTCGCCGGGTGCGGCGACCTCCCATGCGCAGGACACGCTCCTGCCCTGCCGCACGGCTCGCGCCGCCGCCAGCCGGACGTCGTCGGTGATGTGGTTCAGCGTGCCGAGTTCGTCGTCGTCGCCCCACCGACCCCAGTTGGACAGCGTGTCGAAGTAACCGAGCACGTCGTCCTGGGCCGGCGTCGGTCGCCCTGCCGTCATGTCAGCATCGACTCCTCAGGTCACGCGGTTGGAGGGACCGCAGGTCAGGGTAGCCCAACGCTCTCGAGCGACGGCCACGCAGAGCGTTGCCGCCGGTGTCCTACTCACTGAACTCGGTCACGGAGAGCGCCAGGTCCAGTCGACGAGCGGCCAGGTCGTCCCGACGGATCAGGAAACTGCCGTAGTAGAACCCGTCGGCCAGGGGAAACCGGGCGAGCGACATCCACTCGCCCGTCAGCCGCTGCTGTTCCTGCTCCACCCGGGAATACCACTGCGCCACCGGGACGACGATCTCGCCGGCCTTCTCACGCCCGGCGAGGACCTGCTCCGCGATGCTCCTGACCAGCTCGTCGTCGGCATACCCGCCGATGTCGGCGCTGGCCAGCCCCTCGTCGGGCGGCCAGAGGTCGTTGGCCAACGCGCAGAGCTCGTCCAGGTGTGGCAGGTCGCGCTCCAGGTCACGGGCCACCTGCTGCTGGAAGGGCGAGAGGTCGTCCTCGTCCTCGTCGTTCGGCGCGAACCACGGGGGCAACTCCGCGCCGAGCGTGGCGTGGAGGTCGTACCGCTTGCCGACACACCCGGGGTTGGTGGGCTCCTCCGCCACCTCGGTGTCGACGTCGGCGGGTACGTACACGACCCGGGCGTACTCCCGGTCGCCGGTCTCAGCGGCCAGGTGGTCCTCCTCGTGGTCGAGGAAGAAGAGCAGCGAGCCGGACGGCGGCAGGTCGGAGCCGTCGACCCGCGGCAGCGCCGCGCAGTCGACGGAGAAGACGAACGGCAACGGACCGGCCCCGGCGCTCGGCCAGTCCGTTCCCACAGGCAGTCGGGGCAACCCACCGAACTGCCCGACCGGGACGCCGCCGGAACCTCCGCTCAAACGGATCGACAGACGCAGGTGTGCGGTGAACCTGCTGATCTCGTCGTCCGGGATGCCCACCTCGAGCGCGGCACGACCAAACTGTCCCTGGTGATCCATGGACCAGCATGATGCCACGAAGACGTCGACGTGCGGACCTCCGTGGCGAGTACGGGCGGGGTGCTCACCCGGCAGGGGGAGGAGATCCGCTCTGGCGAGGGAGGTCCTGCGCCCTGCGGCGGTGCGATGGTCAGGCCACGACCGACGCCTACCACCGAGCGGGGTAGGTGGGGCCGACTGGGGTGACGATGACGAAGCGTGCGGTGCGGGTGGCCCGGATGTTCGACGGCGAACGGCTTGTCGAGGGTGGAGTGCTGGTCCTCGTCGACGACGGGCGCATCGCCGACGTGCACAGGGGTGGGGCCGAGGTTCCACCCGGCTGGCCGGTACGCGAGGAGTTCGACGGCACCGTGCTGCCCGGTCTGGTCGACGCGCACGTGCATCTCTGCGCCGACGCCGCGCCCGACGCGCTCGGGCGACTTGCCAAGCGCCCCGAGTCGGACCTCGATGCGGTCGTCGAGGCGTCGCTCGGCGCCCACCTGGCTGCCGGTGTCACCACGGTCCGGGACCTGGGCGACCGGCGCGGCGCGGTGCTCCGTTGGCGAGGTCGAGGGGTGCGGGACGACCTGCCCACGGTGGTGGGGTCGGGCGCACCGCTGACAAGCGTCGGCGGGCACTGCTCGTCGCTGGGGGGCGAGGCGAGTGGTGTCGACGGGGTCCGCGAAGCCGTACGCCTGCTGGCGGCGGCCGGCGCCGACCTGGTGAAGGTCATGGGCAGCGGTGGGGTGTTCACCCCGGGCACCGACACCACGAGGCCGCAGTTCACCGACGAGGAGCTGACCGCCACCCTGACCCAGGCTCACGACCTGGGCCTGCCGGTGACCGCGCACGCCCATGCGCTCAGCGCGGTCGAGCAGGCGCTGCGCGTCGGCGTGGACGGCATCGAGCACTGCACCTGCGTGACCTCGGCCGGCGCCCGCGTCCCCGCCGAACTGGCGGACCGCCTGGCCGCCTCCGGGGTGGCGGTCTGCGCCACGCTCGGTACCGACCCGGCCGTGGTCACACCACCGGAGGTGGTGGCCATGGCGGCACGGGCCGGGCTCAGCGAGGCCGCACTGCGGGACGGCGTTGCCACCCTGCACCGGGCCGGGGTCCGCCTGGTGGCCGGTTCGGACGCGGGCCTCGGTCCCGCGAAGCCGCACGGGATCCTGCCCGAAACACTCGTCGAGTACGTGGCCTGCGGCATCCCGGCCACCGCAGCCCTCGCCTCGGCCACCTCGGTCGGCGCCGAGGTGTGTGGCCTGGGACGACGCAAGGGTCGTGTCCGCCCTGGGTTCGACGCCGACCTGCTGGTCGTGGACGGCGACCCGACGAGCGACATCACGGTGCTGCGCCGCCCGCTCGCCGTGTACCGCGCCGGCGAACCGGTGGGATGACGACGTCCGCCGCCGGTCCTCAGGACGCGCGAAGCTGCTGACGGAACCAGGCCCGGCCGGGGTTCACGACAGCCTGGTCGCCGAACACGACGGTAGCATACCTTGACATGTGTCGATGTTAACGCCAACATAAATCCGCCACGCGGCGGAAACGCCACCGTCACATCCCCCTCCTGCGCCTCTCCCCCGGGTTCACCGGAGCACATCCAGCCAGGAGGATCGATGTCTTTCATTGCCACGAGCAGACCGTCGGTGGGTCGACGTCGGCGTAGGGGCCTGGCGCTGGCCATCATCACCACGCTTGTCGGCGCGGTCGGCGCAGTCCTGGTCGGCGCACCGCCGGCAACGGCGGCGACAATCGACACCAACGCCTACTACGTCCTGGTCAACCGCAACAGCGGCAAGGTCCTCGACGTCCGGGACACCTCGACCGCGGACGGCGCGGTGATCCAGCAGTGGTCTCGTAACGACGGCGCGTGGCAGCAGTTCCAGTTCGTCTCCTCCGGCAGCGGTTACTACCGACTCAAGGCCCGGCACAGCGGCAAGGTCGTCGACCTGTGGGAGTGGAACACCGCCGACGGCGCCGACTTCCGCCAGTGGTCCGATCTCAACGGCACCAACCAGCAGTTCCAGGTCCTCGACTCCGACAGCGGCTACGTCCGGCTGATCAACCGCCACTCCGCCAAGGCGCTCGAGGTCTGGGAGCGGTCCACCGCCGACGGCGGCCGGATCAGCCAGTACGCCGACGTCAACGGCCCGAACCAGCAGTGGCAACTGGTCGCGGTCGGCGGTGGCAGCACACCACCGAGCACCGGCTGCGGCAGCGGGTCGAGCAACGCCGAGGCCGTACTCAGCGGCAGCACCTGGACGGCCCGCAACGGCTCGTCGACGGTCTACTCGGGATCCGACATGCTGTCGGCGATGCAGGCGGCGGTCAACTCGCTCTCGTCGGGTCGTACGTCGAAGCAGCGGGTCGTGGTTCGCGGTTCCGGCTCGATGAGCGCGGGCTCCCGGCTGTCCCTGCCCTCGTACACGACCCTGGCCGTGTGCGGCACGATCAATGTGACCGGGTCGGGCTCGGGCGACCAGGCACCTGTGTACTCACGGGGCACCACGGACGTCGAGGTGCAGAACCTCACGCTTACCGGTGCGCCGTTGTACGGGATCTTCATGCGCAACGTGAACAACCTGACCCTCGGGCAGATCGACATGCGGCTCTCCAGCGGGTTGGGCATCCGGATCGACAACCACGGTGGGGATCGCGCGGTCAAGGTGCGCAACATCCGCATCGACACCGTGTACGTGTCGGGGACCGGCACGCACGGGGTGGAGACCTACGGCGTGGACGGCCTCACGATCGGCACCGTCACGGCGCGGAACACCCGGGACTCCGGCCTGCTGCTCAACGACACCATCAACGCCACGGTGGGCACTGTCGACGCGCAGAACGCCGGGGCCGGGACCGGGTACGCGGCGTTCCGGATGGCCAATCGCAACGGCCGGGTGAACAACTCCTATCCGACGAACATCCGGGTCGGGACCGTGATCGCGTCCGGCGGTGGCCGGGGGATCTTCTGCGTGTCCGAGTCCGGTGGCGCGGTCATCGACCGGGTGACGATCTCGAACACGGGGAACAACGCGATCCTGGTGGAAAACTGCTACAACGTCGTCATCGCCGGAGTGTCCGGGACGGTCACTGGCGGTGGTGAGGTGAGGATCGCGGCCCGGAGCGAGTTCCCGATCTCCTCCGGTATCCGGTTCCAGAACCTGACCGTCAGCGGCACCAACATCACCCAGAGCCCCTGCGGTGGGGCCAACAACACGATCAGCAACGTCACCCGGGTGAACTCGACGCTGACGTGGTGTTGACCGGTTGCGGAGCGGCCGCCCGAACCCGGGCGGCCACGCCGGTCCGGACCGGGCGTGGGGTTTCGCCGGCTGGCGCTTTCGGGTAGCGCAGGGTCCATGAACCGCAATCTCGTCAAGGCTCTGCAGGTCGCGTGGGAACTGCCGGAGTTCCGCACCGGGGTACGACACGTCGTCGACCTCGAGGAGATCGCGGGGCTGCTGGCGACGTTGTCCGTCCCGGACCATGACCACGAGGTGGAGCGCAGCCTGCTGAGCCTGCTGCGCTCCGCCCTGGACACGGTCGAGATCCGGGAGGCGGTGTTGCTGCTGCTGGAGCAGGACGAGGTCCGCAGGCCGCTCGTCGCGGCGGGGGTGGAGCCGCTCGCGGACCGGCCCGGTCAGGCGGCGGCAATCGCTTCGGCGGCCGAGGATCCAGCCGTGCGGCGTGAGGTACGGGCGGTGTTGGCCAGCGCCAAGGTGCGCGAGCTGGTCTGGCAGGCGATCGAGACCCAGCTGAACGACAACAGGTTCGGCCTGGTCCGCCGGGCGGCGGTGCTGTTCGTGTGGCACCCGCACGTGCGTCGCCTCGCGTGGGCGGTGCGTCGGCACGGCGTGTTGCGCGAGCTACGCCGCAAGCAGTGACACCTGCCGCGCCGGTGCTGTCGGCGCGGCAGGCTGGTGGGACCCTCGAAGAGGGCATCACCGACGACGGCGGGCCATCCACTCCCAGATGTGGGTGCCGTCGAGACTCGGGGCGTTGCGGGCCACGTAGATCCAGGACCAGTGGCCGGGGAACTGGTAGCCGTTCCAGACGACGTGGTCGTACAGGCTGACAAGCGATCCCGGGATCAGGTCGTGGGCGTGGATCGTGTTGGTCTCGGGTGGCACGGTGTCGTCGTCGAGTGAGGTGACAAGCCAGGTCGGGGTCCGGATGCTCGCCAGCTCCGCGTCGGTGATCAGCGGCGGGCCTTCTCCGCTGAGCGGCTCGACGACGCCGCAGATCGGCACCGACGCGGCGAACAGGTCCGGATAGGCGACGGTCATCTCCAGGGACATGTACCCGCCGTTGCTGCACCCGACCACGTAGATCCGGTCGGGGTCGACCCGCTTGCGGCGGACGAGATCCTGGACGATCTCGCGGATCAGCGGGGCGAAGCGGGGCCCGTCCTCCATCCAGTAGGAGGTGCTCTGTGGAGCGACGACGTACGCGCCGGAGAAGATCCGCTGAGCCTGCGGAGTGGCGAAGCCGAGCGCGCCCCGGTTGGCGCGAAGTGTGGTCTCGTTGTCGTAGTAGTCGTCGGACAGCGCGGCGCCCTCGCCGCCGCCGTGCAGCCAGACGATCAGCGGCCGCCGACCACGCCGGAGCGAGTGGTCGGGAGAGTAGAGCCGGTACTTCAGGCCCGAGCCCGAGACGTGGTAGCTGAAGGTGTCGACCTCGGGGTTGGTCAGCCGCCCCTGCACGAAGCGGGTGATGGTGAGCGGGGCACCGCGACGTCGGACGATCGGGGCGTTCTGCGTGATGGTGTAGACGAGGTCCAGTTGGACGTTGCGGCCCCGGCTCAGGATGTAGCCGAGAGTGCCGCCGCCGGGTTGACCTTCGGCGTGGCTCAGCTCCAGCACGATGTTTCCGTGCCGGTCGAGTCGGGCCGCGGTCACCGTGCGGTCCAGGTCGTACTCGCTGAAGATCAGGTCGCCGGGGGCGATCGGGATCGGGCTGGTGGCCGTGGCGTGCACGGTGAACGTGGCGGGGGTCAGCCCGGCCGGGTCGATCGGCCCGAGCCGGGCGGTGTCGAGGGTAACCGACGTGACCTGCTCACCGCCGTCGAGCGTGTTCGCGTCGAGGGTGAAGCTCACGCTCGTGGGATGGCGGTCACCGGCGTGGGCGGCGGGGCCGGGCAGGGCCAGGCCGATGGCGGCACCGGCCCCACCGGCCAGGACGGTGCGACGAGTGACAGGCATGGACATGCGGGCCCCCGGTCCCTAGCGATGTAGACGTTCGTCTATGCCATCTCAACGTAACGCGGTGGAGATCCGCTGGCAACCTGTGCCACCACGGGTGATCAGGGCGTCCCACGAGCCACTTGGGAGACGCCCTGACCGGTCATGCGGGAGACGCCGCTCCCGGCACCGTCAGCTCAGACGCTGGAACACAGAGAACGGGTAGACCCAGGCGGGGTTGAACATCAGGCCCAGCCGGTGCAGGTACCGCTGGCAGGTGCCCGGCTGCGCGGGGTCGGTGCAGAAGGTCACCCACAGCTCGGAGTAACCATCCTTCTCGGTCGGGCTGTAGTGGACGACCTGGTCCCGCACGACGAACTGCATCGAGGTCAGTCGGGGGTCCTGCACGTCATTGGGGAAGGAGAGGGAGGTGTCCAGGCCGTACAGCACGATCTCGTTGGAGAACAGGCAGACGCTCGCCTGGAAGTACATCTCGTAGATGGTGGTGTAGGTGGCGGTCTCGTAGACCTCCTCGGAGACCTCCTCGCGGTAGCAGGGGGTGCCCGGCGGGAACGCGGGCGGCGTGGGCACCTGGATCGCGTTGGTCGTGATGTCACCCGTGGTGCGCGCCCTGCTCGACGATGTCGCCCGCAGGCCGTTGTCGGCGCAGGCCGCCTTGGTCGTGCAGACTGCGGCGTCGGGCGCCGCCGACGCGGCCGCCGCCGGCACGGTGAGCGTCGCCGCGAGCACGGTCAGGGCCAGGGCCAGAGGCTTGAGATGTACGGACACATGACCTCCAATGATTCGATCAGTGCGCTCTGCACCCGAGCAGGATCGCCGATCGGTGCGCGCCCCTGGCCCGGATTCCGTACACCGCCGTACACTGACGGACGTCGATCGTCGACGGTGGAGGGCAGGGCGCTGGACGCTGCGGGGGCGCACACGTCGGACGACCTCGCCGCGTTGTTGCGGGCGTTACGACGCAGGCACGCCCGCCAACAGGGCGACGCCGAGCTGACCTACCGCGAGTTGGCGGCCCGCACCGGCTGGTCGCACACCGCGATCGCGGAATACCTCACCGGCAAGACGCTGCCGCCCACCGACCGGCTCGACGCCCTGGTGCGGCTCCTCGGTGCCACGCCGGCTGAGCAGGGCGCGCTTGCCACCGCCCGGGACCGGATCGAGGAGAGCCGCCGCCGCGCGCCGCGCGCACCCGACCGGATGACACCCCGGCAGTTGCCCGCCGACGTGGCAAGCCTCGCCGGCCGCGACGACGAGTTGGCCCTTCTGGACAAGCTCGCCGCCGCGCCCACCGCGGTCGTGGTCGCCGCGATCTCGGGCACCGCCGGGGTGGGCAAGACCGCCCTGGCGGTGCACTGGGCGCACCGTGTCACCGAGCGGTTCGACGACGGTCAGCTCTACGTGAACCTGCGCGGCTTCGACCCGCGGGGGCAGGCGCTGACCCCGGCGAAGGCGCTGCACGGCTTCCTGGACGCGCTCGGGGTGCCGGCTGCCCGGGTGCCCGCCGACCTCGACGCCCAGGCCGCTCTGTACCGCAGCGCGCTTGCCGGCAAGCGGGTGCTCATCGTGTTGGACAATGCCCGCGACGCCGAACAGGTCCGTCCGCTGCTGCCCGGCACGTCCACGGCCATGGTGCTGGTGACGAGCCGTAACCAGCTCACCTCGCTTGTCAGTCTCGACAGCGCACACCCGATCCCGCTGGGCCTACTCGGCCGCGACGCGGCCGGTCACCTGCTCACCAGTCGGCTCGGTGCCGAACGGGTGGCCGCCGAGCCGGAGGCCGCCGAGGCGATCATCGCCGCCTGCGCCCGGCTGCCGCTGGCGTTGAGCATCGCCGCCGCCAGAGTCCAGCAGTCCGGCTTCCCGTTGGCCGCCCTCGCGACCGAGCTGGGCACGGCCGGTCAGCGCTTCGGCGTCCTGGACGCGGGCGACGCGGTCGGCGAGGTGCGCGCGGTGTTCTCCTGGTCGTACACGGCGCTCACCCCGCCGGCGGCTGGCCTGTTCCGGATGGTGGGCCTGCACCCCGGCCCGGACATCACCGCGGCCGCGGCGGCGAGCCTGGCCGGTCTGCCGGCGGACGGGACCCGCCGGACGCTGACCGAGCTGACCCGCGCGAACCTGCTCGCCGAGTACCGGCCCGGCCGGTTCACGGCGCACGACCTGTTGCGGGCGTACGCCGGTGAACTCAGCGACGGCACCGACCCCGAGCCGACCCGCAGGGCCGCCACGACCAGGCTTCTGGACCACTACACCCACACCACCCATGCCGCCGACGCCCTGCTGCGTCCACACAGCGACCCGGTCGACCACCTGATGACCCCGCCGGTGTCCGGTGTGCGTCCGGAACGGCCGGCCACCCACGCGGAGGCGATGGCCTGGTTGACCGCCGAGCACCCGGTCCTGCTCGCCGCGCTCCGCCAGGCCGCCGGTGCCGGGTTCGACGTCCACACCTGGCGGCTGGGGCGGGCCCTCGACACGTTCCTGGACCGGCAGGGGCACTGGCAGGACCGCGTCGAGACCTGCCGGACAGCCCTGCTCGCCGCCGAGCGTCTCGGTGACCCGGTCGCGCAGGCGGTCGCGCACCGCTTCCTGGCCGGCGCCTACACCGTGGTCAGCCGGTACGCCGACGCGTTGGGCCACCTGGAGAAGGCCCTCGACCTGTACGTCCACGTCGGGGACGCCGAGGGTGAGGCACGTACGCACCAGAACCTCGCCTCGCTGTGGGACCGGCAGGGCGAGCCGCGCAAGGACCTCGAGCACTCGGAGCGGACTCTCGTGCTGGCCCAGGCCACCGGCCACCGCAGGGCCCAGGCCGACGCGCTCAACGCAGTCGGCTGGTGCCATGCGCAGCTCGGCGAGCACCTCGGTGCGTTGGCGTACTGCGAGCAGGCACTCGACCTTCTCCAGCAGCTCGGCGACCGCGCCGGCGAGGCCGCGACCTGGGACAGCCTCGGCTTCGCACACCACCACCTCGGCCAGTACGGCCGGGCCGTGGAGTGCTACGAGCGCACGCTCGAGCTGGCCCGCGATCTCGGCGACCTGTGGGGCGAGGCGGACACTCTCAGCCGGCTCGGCGACACCCGCCACGCCATCGGCGACCCCACCTCCGGCCGGGCCGACTGGCAGCGGGCACTCGACATCTTCACGGCCCTCGACCACCCGGACGCCGCAGCCGTCCGCGACAAGTTGCGGCGGCACTGATCGCGACCGGTCGTACTCCGGGACGATCTGGAATCGCACCACCGTTCGTTCGCTGAGTCCCATGGGTCCTCGCCTGGCGGTGGCCGAGGGGTACCTGCGGCGGCCGGTCCGGGTGGTCGCAGCAGAGCGTCGTTCAACTTATTCATGACGGGCGTCAGAGATTCTTGACTTTCGATGCCGGGGTGACTGACCATGGCCACCACAGCGGCGTGCGCCCCCACGCAACGGTAGTTCACCCGAAAATCCGAGGCATCCGCCGACTTCCGACGCACCCACCACCCGCCCAGGAAGGCCTCGTCAATGAAGAAGGTCATGGCTCTCGGGCTGATCGCCGCTACCGCGATCGCCCTCACCGGATGTACCGACTCCGACGCGTCCAAGCCGTCCGAACAGGCCTCGGGTGACTTGCGCAAGGTCCGGGTCGCGGCGCTGCCCATCACCGAGACCGCCGCGCTCTGGGGCGGTATCACGGCGGGCATCTTCGCCGAGCGCGGGCTCCAGGTCGAGGTGCTGCCCGCCCAGGGCGGCGCGCAGGCCATTCCCGCGCTCCTGAACGGCGACATCGACTTCGCGATCGGCCAGCCCTTCGGCCCGTTCCGCGCCGACCTTCGGGACCTCGGCGTCGTCATCATCGGCAACTACGCCTCCTCGTACGCCGCCGGCGACGACATCAACGCCGTGGTGGCCTCGGCGAAGTCCGGCATCAAACGACCCGCCGACCTCGCGGGCAAGCGGGTCTCGGTCAACAGCCTCGGCGCCGCCGGCGACGTCACGATCATGGCAGCGGTCGAGAAGGACGGTGGTGACCCGTCGACAATCAAGTTCGTCGAGGTCGCCTTCCCGGACGCCCCGGCCCAACTCGAATCCGGGAACATCGACGCCGCCTGGGTGCCGGAGCCCTTCGTCACGCAACTGAAGACCCGCGGCGACACCTTCGTCGTCGCGCCCTACCAGGCGGTGGTGCCCGGCCTGGCCACACTCACCACCATCACCACCAAGGAGCGCACGGAGAAGGACGCCACACTTGTCGAGGACTTCACGGCCGCGATGAAGAAGACGTTGCAGTGGGCCAACGACCCCGCAAACGTGGCACCACTGCGGCAGGCCATCAAGGACAACCTGGAGTTGCCGCCGCCGGTGGCCGACTCGGTCCGGTTGCCGGCCTTCGGGTGGGAGGTCGACAGGTCGAGCCTCCAGACGCTCGCCGACCTCGCGCAGAAGTACAAGGTGCTCGACAAGCAACCCGACCTCGACCGTCTCATCCAGCAGAAGTAGCCGGCGCCCGCGTGACGACGGGAGTGACATGCGCGTGTTCTCCAGCCGACGCCTGCGCGCGATACGCAAGGCGGTGCTCGGCGTCGTCGGCCTGACCGGGTTCCTCGTCGTCTGGCAGCTGATCCCGACGCTGGGCCTGGTCAACCCGCTGTACCTGCCGTACGTGACGGACGTGGTGGCGCGGCTGTTCGAGCAGCTCGTCGACCTCGCGTTCTGGCGGCGGCTGGGCAGCACCATGACGTCCTGGGCGATCGGCCTGACGGTGGCGACGGTCGCCGCCGTCGTCCTCGGCACGGTCGTGGGGTTGGTGCCGTTCCTGCGGCGGGCGACCCACACGGTCGTCGAGTTCCTGCGACCGATCCCATCGGTCGCCCTCATCCCGCTCGCCGTGCTGATGTTCGGCATCCAGCGCCAGGCCGCTCTCGTCATCATCGTCTACGCGTCGTTCTGGCAGGTGTTCGTGCAGGTGATCTACGGTGTCGCCGACGTCGACACGGTGGCTCGCGACACCGCCCGCAGTTTCGGTCTGACCCGGCGGGAGAGGCTGTCGCACCTCGTGCTGCCGACCACCCTGCCGTACCTCATGACGGGTCTGCGGCTCGCGGCGGCGGTCGCGCTCATCCTCGCCATCACCGCGGAGATGGTGATCGGCAACCCCGGCCTCGGGCGCATGATCGAGCTGTCCCGGTCCGCCGGAGACGCCCCCGGCCTGTACGCGCTTGTCGTGGTCACCGGCCTGCTCGGGCTCCTGGTGAACATCGTCTTCCGGTTCGTCGAGCGTCGGGTGCTGTCCTGGCACCAGTCCGTACGGGGAGAGGAGCCGCTGTGACCGCGCACACCGGGCGGATCGTCACCACGGCACGCAGCCGCACGGTCGGGTCCCGGGTCGCGGCGAACATCCTCCACCCGCTGGCGCTGCCGACACTGCTGCTGGTGGTCTGGGGTCTGGTGGCGACCAGGACGACGAGCCGCTTCTTCCCCGACCCGTTGACGATCGCCGAAGCCTTCCGCGAGACCTGGGTCGGGCCGGCGTTCGTCGAGGACGTCCTGCCGAGCCTCGCCCGCCTCGGCCTCGGCGTCGCCGCGTCGGTGGTGCTCGGCATCGCCGCCGGCACCCTCATCGGCCTGACCCCCTGGCTGCGTGAACTCCTCGAACCGTTGCTGGAGTTCCTGCGGGCCATCCCGCCGCCGGTGCTGATCCCGGTGGTGATGCTCCTGCTCGGGATCACCGACACCATGAAGGTGATCGTGATCGTCTCCGGCGCGGTCTGGCCGATCCTGTTGAACACGATCGAGGGTGTCCGGGGCACCGACAGCGTCATGCGGGAGACCGCGGAGTCGTTCCAGGTCTCCCGGTGGGAGCGGCTCCGGTTCCTCGTGCTCCCGGCCGCCAGCCCACGGATCATGGCCGGGGTCCGTCAGGCCCTCTCGGTCGCGCTGATCCTGATGGTCATCTCCGAGATGTTCGCCTCCTCCTCCGGCCTCGGCTACCGCATCGCCTACTTCCAGCGCAACTATCTGATCGCCGAGATGTGGAGCGGCATCCTCCTCCTCGGCCTCGTCGGCGTTCTTCTCGCCGTAGCTTTCGGTCTCGTCGAGCGGCGCGTACTGCGCTGGTACCACGGCATCAGGGAGGTCAACCGTGCCTGACCGGAGCACTCTGCTGCGGGTGGAGCACCTGCGGAAGGTCTACGAGTCCGCGACGGGCACCGTCGAGGCGATCGGGGACGTCAGCTTCACCATGGACGCCGGCGAGCTGGTCTGCATCGTCGGCCCGTCCGGCTGCGGCAAGACCACCCTCCTGAAGTGCCTCGCCGGTTTGCTGCGGCCCACAAGCGGCGTGGTCGAGATGGACGGCTCGCCGGTGACCGGGCCCAGCCCGGCCATGGCCGTCGTGTTCCAGGAGTACGGTCGCAGCCTCTACCCCTGGCTGACCGTGCGCGGAAACGTCGAGCTTCCGCTGCGGCACAAGAAGCTCTCCCGCGCGGCCCGCAACAAGCTGGTCGTCGACGCTCTCGAGGCGGTCGGCCTCGCGGACGCCGAGCGGAGCCACCCGTGGCAGCTCTCCGGGGGGATGCAACAGCGGGTGGCGATCGCGCGGGCGATCGCCTACCAGCCCGAAGTCCTGATCATGGACGAACCGTTTGCGGCGGTCGACGCGCAGACCCGGGCCGACCTGGAGGACCTGGTCCGCAAGCTGCACGCCAGCCGCGCCATCTCGGTTGTCTTCGTCACCCACGACATCGACGAGTCGGTGTACCTCGGTCAGCGGGTTCTAGTATTGTCCACGTCGCCAACCTGGGTTCAGGAGGACCTCGCGGTCGACCTGCCGCCGGAGCGCGATCAGATCACCACCCGCGCTCTGCCCCGTTTCACGGAACTGCGGACACACGTCTACGACCAGATCCAGCGGGCAAAGCGTGGGCAGACGGTGGCCCCCCGATCCGCGCGGTGATCGGCGGCCGAGCCAACGAGTTCACCGAAGGGGATGGCTGTGGGTAGTCGTCAGCCGAAGCAGTTGTTGCTCGCCTTCTTCGGCGAGCACGTCGTCGACGCTGCCACGGGCCCGATCCGGGCGAGCGCCCTGATCAGCGTGCTGGAGGGTGCGGACGTCGCCGCGCCGGCCACCCGCGCGACCCTCGACCGCCTCGTGCACAGCGGCATCCTCGCCCGCAGCAGAAGTGGCCGCGAGACGCTGTTCTCGCTTACCGAGCACGGGGCCGCGGTGTTACGCGAGGCGACCTACCGCGTTCGTGGGCCACGGCCGTTCGACCCGCAGGGCAGCGGGTGGACGCTTGTCACCTTCTCGATCCCGGAGGGTCAGCGGACGCTGCGGCACCGGCTGCGCTCGATCCTCACCTGGGAGGGCTTCGCGCCGATCCGGGACGGGCTCTGGCTCGCGCCCGGCGAGGTCGACCTCGCCGGTTCGTTGGAGCCGCTGCGGCAGGACCTCGCGCCCAACACCGTGGTCGCGTTCCACGCCCGCGAACTCGCCGGGTTCCCGATCGGCGAGAGCGTGCGCGCGGCGTGGGACATCGAGGCGATCCGACGCGCGCACCTCGCCTTCATCGACGCGTGGGACGACCCGTCCGCGTCGACGCTGGCAGCGAGCGCCCTCACCGTACGGACGATGCTCGTGGCGGACTGGCTCGCGCTCCTGCGCGCCGACCCGAGGCTGCCGGCCGAGTTCATGGACGCGGAGTGGCCCGCCACGAGGTCGGTGCGGACCTACCGCCGGATGCACGAGACGCTGGCCGAGGCGTCCGCGGCGGAGTTCGCCGACCTCGTCGCGGCCCGGCCCGCGGCTAGGCGCCGAACCGGGTCCGCAGATCGGCCTTCCGCACCTTCCCCGACGCCGTCCGGGGCAGCTCGTCCACGATGACAACGTTCTTCGGGAGTTTGTAGCGCGCGATCCTGCCGTCGAGGCACGCCCGGACGGTGTCGGTGTCCACGGACACCCCCTGCCGTACGGTCAGGATCGCCCATGGCACCTCCCCCCACCGCTCGTCCGGTACGCCGATGACCGCCGCCGAGGTCACCCCGTCGATCTCGGTGAGCAGTTGCTCGAGTTCGAGCGGGTAGATGTTCTCGCCCCCCGAAATGATCATGTCCTTGAGTCGGCCGGAGATGTAGAGGTAGCCGTCGGCGTCCAGGTGACCGAGGTCGCCGGAGCGGAACCACCCGTCGGCGGTGAACGCTTCTGCGGTCGCCTCGGGGAGCCCGTGGTAGCCGGAAAAGACGTTGGGCCCGGTCACCTCGATCTCACCGACGGTGCCGGTGGGCAGCACGGCCCCGGTCGGGTCGGTGATCCGTACGTCGGTGAAGAAGTGCGGCAGACCGACACTGCCCTGCTTGACGCGGGTCATCGTCGGCGGCAGCGCGGTGGCGCCCGGCGCGGCCTCGGTCATGCCGTACCCCTGGGAGAACGACAGGCCCCGCGCCTCGTAGGCGTTGAGGATGCGGGCGGGCACCGCCGAACCGCCGCAGGTGAGCTTCGTCAGCGTCGACAGGTCTGTCGATGCCCAGGCCGGGTGGTCGGCCATCAGTTGGTAGGTGGTGGGCACGCCGCTGAGCATGGTGACGCTGTGCCGCTCGATCTGCGCGAGCGCGCGGCCCGGTTCGAATCCCTTCTCGATGACCATCGTGGCGCCCTTGAGGATGACGGGCAGGGCGCCCATCCCGAGCGAGGCGACGTGGAACAGCGGCGAGATCATGAGCGCGACGTCGGTGGAGACGACGTCGTAGTCGACCACACAGTTGAGCGCCACCCAGGTGAGGTTGCCGTGGGTCAGCACGGCGCCCTTGGCCCGGCCGGTCGTGCCCGAGGTGTAGATGATCGCCGCCGGATCAGCGTGGGTGGTGTCGGCGCGGTCGGTGAACGGGGTGACGGCGGCCCGGGTCAGCTGGGCCAGCCCGGGTCGGTCGGTCGCGCCCTCGCCGTTGACGATGACGCACGAGGTCCGGGCGGTCGGCGCGGCAGAGGCCACCGACGCCGCGAAATCCGGGTCGTGGATCAGCACCCGAGCGCCGCAGTCGGCGAGGACGTGGGCGATCTCGGGTGCGGCGAGGCGGGTGTTGATCGGCACGAAGACGGCCCCGACCTGCGCCGCCCCGAACATCACCAGGAGCAGTTCGGGGCTGTTGTCACCCAGGTAGGCGACGCTGTCACCCTTGCCGACGCCCCGCTCCCGCAGCACCGCCGAGACCCGGTCGGCGGCGTCGGCGAACTGTCCGTACGTCATCGGCGACCGGTCACCGTGGATGATCGCGATCTGGTTCGGGGACTTGAGCCGGCGCTTGGTCACCCACGCGTCAATTCCGTGCTGCTGCATCAGCATTCTCCCGGCTGGAGGTGGTGTGCTCGCCCGGTTCGAGTAGTGCCCCGAGGGTTCAGGCGTAGAAGCGGTACAGACCTCGCGCCACGACCGCCGGCTTGGTGCCACCCTCGATCTCGATCGTCTGGTCGACCGCGACCTGGTAGCCGCCACGCACCTCGACGACCTCGACGACGGTGGCCCGCATGCGCACCCGCGCCCCGACCACGACCGGCGCGGGGAAGCGCACCTTGTCCAGGCCGTAGTTCACCTTCGTGGTCACGCCCTTGACCTCGAGCAGCTCCGTCCAGAAGGGAATCGCCAGGGAGAGGGTGAGGAAGCCGTGCGCGATCGGCGCGCCGAACGGGCCGGTCTTCGCCCGTTCGGGGTCGACGTGGATCCACTGGTGGTCGTCCGTGGCGTCGGCGAACAGGTCCACCTGGTCCTGGGTGACCGTGCGGTAGTCGGTGTGACCGAGATCGATACCGGCGAGATCGCCGAGCCGGTCGTAGGTGATTGTCGTCGTCATGGCGTTTCCTCTCGTCGTCACCGGGCGAGGCCCAGCAGTCGGGCCGCGTTGTCCTTGAGGATGCCCGGAAGCACTTCCGGCTTGAGGTCGGTCGACTGAACGTCGCGCAGCCACCGGTCCGGGGTGAGCATCGGGTAGTCGGTGCCGAAGAGCACCCGTCGCTTCAACACCGAGTTGGCGTAGCGCACCAACTCGGCCGGGAAGTACTTCGGGCTCCAGCCGGACAGGTCGATCCAGGTGTTGTGCTTGTGGGTGGCCACCGACAACGCCTCGTCCTGCCAGGGCACCGACGGGTGAGCCATGATGATCTGCAGGTCGGGAAAGTCGGCCGCGACCGGATCGAGCAGGATCGGATTCGACAGGCCGAGCCGCAGGCCATAGCCGCCGGGCGTACCCGCGCCGATGCCGGTCTGCCCGGTGTGGAAGAGCGCCGGGACACCCGCCCGCTCCAGCAGGCCCCACAGCGGCGCGTACTCGTCGTGGCTGGGGTCGAAGCCCTGCACGGTCGGGTGGAACTTGAAGCCGCGTACGCCCTCCTCCTGGATCAGCCGGTCGGCGAGGTCGAGGGCCGCTCCCCCGGTGCGCGGGTCGACCGACCCGAACGGGATGAGCACGTCGGCGTGTTCGGCGGCCGCGCGGGCGATGTCGGTGCTCGACAGCGGCGGGTGCTTCAGTTGCGTACCCGCGTCTACGGTGAAGACGACGGCGGCCATGCTCCGCTCGCGGTAGTACCGCGCCACCGCGTCGACGGCGGGCCGTGGCCCGTCTGTCCTGAAGTAGGCCGACGCCGCCGCCACGAGCGGCCCCGGCAGGGAGGTGTGGCCGTGCGCGTCGACCTCGATGTGCACGTGCATGTCGATCGCCGTGACGTCGTCGAGGTCGATCGCGGGCTGGTACATGGGGCCAACCTTCATCGGGCGGTCGGTGCCGGCGGTCTGCTCGGGCTGGTCAGGACGGCGTGCGCTCGAACTCCTCGGGGAGTTTCGGGAAGCGTTCGCCGACGCTCTGCGCGGCGCCGGCGAACGTCGTCGGCCAAGCCTCCACGAGCGCGTCGTACGTCCAGCCGCCCTCGCGGTGGGCGGTCAGGGCCGCCTCCGGGTGGGTCCAGATCTGCAGGCGGTCGCCGCCGACACCGATCACCTGCCCGGTCACCGAGGCCGCAGCGTCGGAGGCGAGGAACGCGACGAGTCCGGCCACGTCGTCCGCCGTACCGAACCCCAGCTCGTGTCGAAAGAACGCGGGCATCGGCTCGCCGTTCGCCTCGGCCCGCACCGCAGCGGCGAAGTAGGGGACGGTGGCGGTCATCGCGGTCGCGGCGACCGGGACGACGGTGTTGGCGGTGATGCCGGCCCGCGCGAGTTCGAGGGCCCAGGTGCGGACCATGCCGACGATGCCCGCCTTGGCGGCGGCGTAGTTGGTCTGGCCGAAGGTGCCCCGCTGCCCGGTGGGCGACCCGACGCAGATGATCCGCCCGCCCTCGCCGGCCTGCCGCATGTGCTGCACCGCCTCGCGGACGGTGGTGAACGTGCCGCGCAGGTGCACGTTGACGACGGTGTCGAAGTCGTCGTCGCTCATCTTCCACAGCACCGTGTCGCGCAGGACACCGGCGTTGGTGACCAGGATGTCCAGTCGCCCGAAGTGGTCGACCGCGGTGCTGACGAGCGCCTTCGCGGTCTCGGTCGGGCCGACGGGTGCGACCACCGCGACGGCCCGGCCGCCGGACGCCTGGATCGCCGCCACGGCGTCGGCGGTGGCCTCGGCGTCGACGTCGTTGACCACTACCGACGCGCCCCGGCGCGCCAGCTCCTGCGCGTAGGCGAGGCCGAGACCCCGCCCGGCGCCGGTGACGATGGCGACTCTGCCGTCCAGTGACATGAGGTGCGCCCTCTCGTCGATGCCGTTCCGCGCACGAAGGTGGGAAACACCCGCGCACCGGCAACGTAATGCAGAATTTGATCGGGCGTCAACGATTTGCAGTCTGTCTACAGGAGACCCCGGCCCGGAGGTGGGCTCTTCAGTGCCCGGGAGACGACCCGGCCGGCGGCCTGGACCAGTGGGGCCAACGCCACCGGGTCCGCCCGGTCGTGGGCGACCACGAGCGAGATCGCCGCGACCACACCCTCCGGTACGCGGATCGGCGCGGCCACCGAGAGGGCGTCCATCGTGACCTGACGGTCGCTGACCGCGTACCCGGCCCGGCGCACCTCGGCGAGGCTGCGGCGCAGCCGCCTCGGGTCGGTGATGGTCAGTTCGGTGTACCGCTCCAACGGCGCGGCCAGCACCTGCTCCTGGACCTCGGCGGGCGCGTGGGCGAGCAGGACCAACCCGACGCCGGTGGCGTGCAGCGCGAAACGACCGCCCACCCGGGTGAGCACCGGCACCGCGTGCCGCCCGGCGATCCGTTCGATGAAGACGAGTTCGAGGTCCTGCCGAACGGCGAGCTGGACGTTCTCGTGGGTCACCTCGTACAGGTCCTCCATGACCGGCAGGGCCAGCTCCCGCAGCCCCAGGCCCCTCGGGGCGAGTGAGCCCACCTCCCACAGGCGCAGACCGATCCGGTACCGCCCGTCGTCACCGCGCTCCAGCGCCCCCCAGGCGACCAGCTCGGCGGCCCGTCGGTGCACAGTCGGCAGGGGCAGCCCGGTGCGACGCGCCAGCTCGCTCAGGGTCAACGCCGGGGTGGACGGGCTGAACGCGTCGAGCAACGCCAGCACCTTGCTCGTCACCGACCGTCCCGGTTCTGCGCGCACCCCGTCATCATCCGTTACCTCTCAATGCGCTTTAGTAAGCACACGGTTGGTAGTCCTGCCTTGCGGCGGAACGGTCCCGGTCTGACCGGCGGATGCCGTGCCGGGTTCACGCTTCGTCGCCACCTGCCCGCGTAGGCGGGTCTTCTGGTCGGCTCCACGTGCTGCCACCGGGCCACTCCCGGCGTTATCGAACTCGGCCGCGAGGGCGGCCAGGTTCAAGGAGGCGTTGCGGTCACGGTCGATGACCAGACCGCACGCCTCGCAGGTGTATTCGCGCTCGGACAGGGCCAGCTTGGTTTTCACCGTGCCGCAGCCCGAGCAGGTCTTGGAGGACGGATACCAGCGGTCGGCCAGCAGCAGCCGGCCGCCGTTCCACCCGGTCTTGTACGCCAGTTGGCGACGGATTTCCGCGAACCCGGCGTCGGCGACGTGCCGGGCCAGCTTGCGGTTGGCCAGCATCCCGACCACGTTGAGGTCTTCGACCACGATGGTGCCGTGCTCACGCGCGAGCCGGGTGGTGAGCTTGTGCAGCCCGTCGCGGCGCAGATGAGCGATCCGGGCGTGCGCGCGACCGAGCCGAGCAGATGCCCGCTTCCACCGCTTCGACGGCCGTCTTGCGGTACGCCGGTCCGGGCCGGTCTTGCGTGACAGCGCCCGGCCCAACGAGCGCATGCGTTGCTGCGCGGCGACTAGGTGGCGCGGGTTGTCGACCAGCTCGCCAGTGGACAGCACGGCAAGGTGCTTGATCCCGACGTCCACGCCGACGAACGACTGCGGCCGGGCAGGGGCGCGTTCGGCCCGTTCGACCGTGACGGTGAACGACACGTGCCAGCGTCCGCCGTCGCGCCGCACAGTCGCGGACGTGATCCGAGCGGTGCCGTTGTCCAGGCGGCGGGCGAGTTTGCGGGACGACTCGTGCAGCTTCAACCGGCCCAGCCGGGGCAGCACCACGTGCATGCGGTCGGGTTCGACCCGGATCGCCCCGGTGGTGAACCGCACGGATGGTGTGGTGCGGCGGCGGGACTTAAACCGGGGAAACCCGACCAGCCGCCCGGCCCGTGCGCCCTTGCGGGAGTCGGCCCAATTCTTCAAGCCGCGCGCGAGGGCGTCCAATCCGGTGTTGAACGCCTCCTTCGACACCTCGCCCCACCACGGCGCAACCGCGGGCTTAGCGGCGTTCCACGCCTTCCGCAACCCAGCGAGGGACCATGATAGCGACGGCGTCAACGCCTCATCCGGCACGCCGTAGGATCGCTCGGCGGTCCGCTGGTCCATGACCGCCTTGACCGTCGCGAGTGCCCAGTTATGCGCGACCCGGGCCGCCCCGGCATGCGCGAGCACGTCACGTTCCTGGCCCGGGGTGAGGTCGAGGGCGAACCGGTACGCCTGGATCGTCTTCACACCGGAGCCTCGGTGGCGGCTTCGACTGCGCGGCGGACGCGGTTCGCGGCGGCGCGACGACCGTAAAGGCGGGCGCACAGCGAAGTCAGGATCTCGGTGACGTCGCGAACCAGGTCGTCATCGACCTCAGCCGGGTCGACCACCAGCAGACGGCGGCCTTGCGCGGCCAGCGCGGCTTCAAGGCACTCGGCACCAAAGCGAGCGAACCGGTCGCGGTGCTCGACCACGATGGTTGACACAGCCGGATCGCGGAGCAGGGCGAGGAACTTCTCACGGTGCCCGTCCAACGCCGACCCGACCTCGGTGACCACCCGGTCCACGCCGAGCTTCTGGCCGGTGGCCCACACAGTCACCCGGGCGACCTGACGGTCCAGATCCGCCTTCTGATCGACTGACGACACCCGGGCGTACACCACGGTCTGCCCGGCCTCGCCCGCCGCTCCCGTGACCGGATCCCCGACCATGATCAGACGGCCGATCCGGTAGGTGGGAATAGGCAGCGTTCCGGACTCGTAACGCCGACGTGCCGTCGCGTACGAGATCCCGGTGGCCGCTGCCCATTCCTTCAAGTTCAAGACGCCGACTTTAGTAGACTAGTGAGCACTACTGACGACCGCCACGCCAGCAGTTGTCATCCCCCCGTCCGCGCCGGGCGCTCACAGCTCCAGCACGAGCCGGGGCGTACGGGCCCGGGACACGCAGATCATCATGGTGTCCCCGGCGGCCCGCTCCTGCGCGGTGAGCAGGCTGTCGTGATGCTCCGGCACACCGGCGAGCACAGGTGTCTCGCAGGTGCCGCAGGTGCCCTCCCGGCAGGACGAGAGGACCTGCACCCCGGCCTCCTCCACCGCCTCGAGGATCGACGTGCCCGGCGGCACGGTCACCGTCCGCCCGGAGAGCGTGAGCGCGACCTCGATCGTCGTCTCCGGCGCGCCGGTGCCGCCCGCTGCGGAGAACCGTTCGACGTGCAGGCAGCCGGGTGGCCAGCCGCGGCAGTGCTCCTGCACGGCGGCGATCAGGGCTTCCGGGCCACAGCAGTAGACGAGCCCCGCGCCGGGCGGATCGAACAGCCCGGCCAGGTCGAGCAGACCGGTCTCGTCCTGCGGGTGCAGGCTCACCCGGTCGCCGTACCTCTCGAGCAGGGTGGTGGCGAAGGCCATGGTGGCGCGGCTGCGTCCCCCGTACACCAGCCGCCAGTCGGCGCCCGCGGCGTCGGCGGCGGCGACCATCGGTGCGATGGGGGTGATCCCGATGCCACCGGCGACGAAGAGGTAACGCCGTGCGGCGACAAGCGGGAAGGTGTTGCGCGGTCCGCTCGCCCGGACGGTCGCACCGACGGTGAGCCGCTCGTGCACCAACCGGGAGCCGCCGCGTCCGTTCGGTTCGCGCTGCACCGCGATCCGGAGGTCGGACCGGTCCGCCGGGTCGCCGCAGAGGGAGTACTGACGGGCCAGACCGACGTCCAGCTCGAGGTCGATGTGCGCGCCCGGCGTCCACTCGGGCAGGTCGGCGCCGTCGAGGCGGCACAGGCGGATCGCCACGACCTCGGCCGCCACCTGATCCCGGCCGGCAACCACCAGCTCGACACCGGCGAGGTCGTCCACTGTCACTCGCGCACGGCCATCCGCATCGGCGGGTCGGGCGCCGGCACGGCGATTCCCTGGTGGCCCTGCGGGTGCGCGAGCAACCACTCCCACAGCTCGATCGGGTCCTCGGCGAGGCGCTCGGCCGCACAGTGGCAGATCCCGCGCAGGGTGTCGGTGCCGGGCAACCAGTGGATCCGGTAGACCCGCTCCCCGACCACGGAACTCATTGCGGCGCTCCCACCGTCCCCGAGCCGACCATCCGGGCCAGCAGCCGCCGAGCGGCCAGACCGCCGGTGTCGATGTTGATGCTCAACTCCTGATAGCGGTCCGGCTCGGCGGCGATCACCTGTTCCAGGATGTTGAGCGCGGTCACGTCCTGCATGACCACCGTGTGGTTGCTGTCGTGGAGGTACTGGCTGACCGCCTCGTCGTCGATCGCGAAGTCGCGCGCCACGGCCCAGAAGTCGTAGGTGGTGTGCTCGGTCGACGGGGTGATCGCGTACACGATCTCGGCGTGGAACGCCTCGTGGTCGTCGCCCTCGGCGGGCGGGTAGACACCCTGCGGCGCGATCCGGCTGTGCAGGAGGTAGAGGCAGGGTGGGTGGTACTCGATGTCCTGCCACCGGGTGATCCGGCCCTGGATCCCGGTCGAGCGTGCGTAGAACGGCGGGCACTCGGCGTCGTCCATGTGCCGACTGACGTGGACGATCCCCCGGTCCTCGTCCACCTCGGTGGTGATCGGGGTGTTCGCCACCTCCGGCGTGCCGATGTAACCGCCGTGCAGGTAGGTCTCGTGCGACAGGTCGAGGAGGTTGTCCACAAGCAGGCCGTACCGCGCGTTCAACGGCGCCATCCCCCGCACCACCGCGTAGCGCGGGTCGGCGAGCCACGGTGCGCGGGGGATCGTGGTCGGATCGGCGCGGTCCCGGTCGCCGATCCAGACCCAGACGAAGGAATCCTGTTCCACCACCGGGAACGAGACCACCCGCGCGGTGCGCGGGATGCGTTGTTGACCGGGTACGAAGACGCACGCGCCGGTCGGATCGTAGGTGAAGCCGTGGTAGCCGCAGACGATCGTGTCGCCGTCGAGCCGACTCTCGGACAGCGGGAAGCGTCGGTGCACGCACCTGTCGGCGAGTGCCACCGCCTCCCCGGCAGCCGTGCGGTACAGCACCATCGGCTCACCGAGCACGGTCCGGGCGAGCAGGCGTCGCCCCACCTCACCGCCGTACGCCGCCACATACCACTGGTTACGCGCGAATGCCATGCGACCGGACCCCCATGCCGACGGACGTCGATGGACCTGGATCGTCCCGTGTGGTGTGCCGCGCCGACACCGGAGCTTTCACTGAATGAAAGGCTGGCCTTCCGCGCGTGACGGGGTGGCTGCCGTGCCGACGACGCGGCAGCCACCCTCGACGTCACCTGCTCTGCTTCTCCTGGCACGGCACGCAGAAGCGGACGTGCGGAAGGATCTCGAGCCGCTCGGCCGGGATGCCCTGGTGGCACCGCTGGCAGGCACCGTAGGTGCCGTCGCTGATCCGGTTGAGCGCTGCGGTGATCTGCTCGATGTTCTGACGGGTGGCGACCAGCAGCGCGGCCTGGTTGTGGGCCTCGCCGGGGTCGCCGGTGTCCGCGTTGAGCTCGGTCAGTTCCCGCAGCCGAGCCGTCTGGGCGGCGAAGTCGTCCGCCAGGGACGCTCGCAGGTCAGCCAGCCAACTCTGGTCGAGAGTTCGACGATGATCGACGCTCATGGTCTGCCTTTCAAGGGGATCGGGCCGGGAAACAAAAAAGGCCGAAGCTTGACAGCTTCGCCCTGGCGGTCGTTCTGGATGTGCAACGACTCCGCGGGTGGGCCTCGGCCAGCTCGCATCGGGCTCCACGATGTGTGCGTGGGCACGGTGTGCGGCGCGCGGACAACCGGCACCCGCATGTCGGCCTTGAGGCGACCCGCCGCCGGCACGCGACCAGCACCACCCGCCGCCACCTCGGTGGCGGTGAGCGAGCGGAGGGTCACCGACGACATGCCCCCACCATAGAGGGGTATTGCCGTGACGCCAACGTCCGCGATGAGCCGCGATACTGCCGGGAACTGCCGCTTTCCGCCGAAACAGGCCCGTTACCCGGAGCCGGTGGGTGCCCTTCGATATCGCAACGAGGCGTTCTTTTCCAGCCATAGACTTCGGGCATGGCGGAGTCCGACAAACGTCACGGTGGCGCCAACCGCGACATGCCACCGGAATTGGGTTCGAACGCTGTCGGCATATTCGAAGGCCGCACGTTCATGTTGTCCAATCCGTCCGGGGACGTTCCGGCGGACTCCATCGCCGGTTTGGTGCACGACGACACCCGCTACGTCAGCCGCTGGGAGATGACGCTCGACGGCCTTGCCCCGCTGGTCCTGAGCGCGAACCCTGTCGACCCGTACTCGGCGGCCTTCTTTCTCGCGAATCCTGAGCTCGACGGCCTGGCGGCCAACCGGATCGGCGTGCGGCGGGAACGCTTCGTCGGCGACGGCATGTACGAGCGGGTCACGCTTCAGTACTTCGGCGCCGAGCCGGTCTCCGTACGCCTGCGGTTGGCTGTCGGCGCGGACTTCGCCGACCTCTTCGAAATCAAGGGGACGGGGCGGAGCAGGCTTGACGACATCCAGCGGGCCCACCGGCCGGACGGTTCTGCGCTGCGTTTCTCCTACCAGAATTCGCACTGGTCGGCGGTCACGACAGTCGAGGCCGAGCCGTCGGCCGACCTGGTGGAGGGTGACGCGCTGGTCTGGGACGTGCATCTGGGCCGGGGCCAGACCTGGGATTGTGAGCTGCGGGTGCTGCTGAACTGCCGGGGACGGGACTACCAGCCGGCCAGCCGCACCTTCGGCGAGGAGCACGACCCCGGCGCCGACGACGCAGCCTGGCGGTGGAGGGCGAACAAGCCGCACCTGACCGCCGAGTCAGACCTGTTGAGCAGCGTCTACCACAAGTCGGCGAGCGATCTGGTGTCGATGCGGATCGCCAAGGAGATCCGGGGTGAGCAGGTCGTGCTGCTGGCCGCCGGCATGCCCTGGTTCCTCGCGGTCTTCGGGCGGGACACCTTGATCACCGCCTACCAGAGCGTCAGCTGCGGGCCCGAGGTCGCCCGGGGCGCGCTTGTCACCCTTGCCGCGCACCAGGGCAGCGTCGTCGACGACTTCAGCGACGAGGAACCGGGCAAGATCCTTCACGAGTTCCGGTCCGGTGAGCTGACGCAGCTCGGCATCGTGCCGTACGGGCCGTGCTTCGGGGCGGCCGACACCACCCAGCTGTGGCTCATCCTGCTCTCCGAGTACTGGCGGTGGACGGGCGACGACGCGTTGGTCAAGCGGTTGCGTCCGAACGCCGACGCGGCTCTGCGCTGGATCGACACCTTCGGCGACCGTGACGGCGACGGTTATGTCGAGTACGCCACGCGCTCCCCCGAAGGGATGCGCAACCACTGCTGGCGCGACTCACCGGACGGGGTCCAGTTCGCCGACAGCGCGCTCCCCGCGCTGCCGGTCGCCACCTGTGAGATCCAGGGCTACACCTACGACGCGAAGATCCGCGCCGCGCAACTCGCCGACGGGCCCTGGGCCGACAGCGCACTGGCTCGACGCCTGCGTACCGAGGCCGCCGAGCTGCGGGAGCGGTTCAACCGCGACTTCTGGCTGCCCGGGCGCGGCGGCTACTACGCGGTCGGCCTCGACGCCGACAAGCGGCCCATCGACTCGATGACCTCCAACATGGGTCACCTGCTCTGGAGCGGCATCGTCCCGCCGGAGCGTGCCGCGACGGTGGCCCGCCAGTTGATGTCCGACCGGATGTTCTCCGGCTGGGGTGTCCGGACGCTGTCCACGGAGGATGTCGGGTACAACCCCATCGGCTACCATCTCGGCACCGTGTGGCCGCACGACAACTCGATCATCGCCGCCGGGCTCGCTCGATACGGTCACCGCGATGCGGCGAACCGCATCGCCATGGCGATGCTCGAGGCCGCCGCCCACTTCGAGTACCGCCTGCCCGAGGCCATCTCCGGATACGACCGCTCGCTCGGCCGACGACCCGTGCCCTACCCCACCGCCTGCAATCCGCAGGCCTGGGCCAGCGGAGCGCCCCTGCTGTTCCTGCGGACGATGCTCGGGCTCGGCGTCGACGACGACGGGACCCTCACCGCCGACCCGCACGTGCCAGAGGCGTTGGGGACCATCCGGCTGACCGGGGTAACCGTCCACGGCGAACGTCGGACCGTCGAAGCCTCCGCGTGACGGTCACGCTCCCCGGGCCGGCCCGGGCCGGGCTCAGCCGGGGGTGAGGAGGCAGAACTCGTTGCCCTCCGGGTCGGCGAGCACCCGCCACGGGACCTCTTGGCCCAGGTCGATAGAGGTCGCGCCGAGACCGCGAAGCCGGGCCGCCTCGGCCTCCGGGTCGTCACCGGGGTACGGGCGGACGTCGAGGTGGACGCGGTTCCACCCACTCTTCACGTCAGGCGTACGGACGAACTCCAGATAGGGGCCGACGCCCCTGGCGGAGCGTAGTCTCGCCCCCTGGTCGGTCACCTCGTGCAGCGCCCAGTCCGTGGCCTCGCTCCAGAACCGGCCCATGGCTCGCGGGTCCGCGCAGTCGACCACCACGGCGGCGATCGGCCCGGTGTCCCGGTAGAGCGGTCGGGGGTCCAACACGCAGAACTCGTTGCCCTCCGGGTCGGCCAGGACCGTCCACGGCACGTCGCCCTGGCCCACGTCGACGGCGCTCGCGCCGAGGTCCTTCAGGCGCGCGACCAGCTCCGCCTGGTGCGTCACCGAGGTGGTGGCGAGGTCCACGTGCACCCGGTTCTTCACCGTCTTGGGCTCCGACGAGACGACGAGGTCGATGCAGACGGCGACGGGGTCGGGGTAGACGAAGCCCTCGGGTTCGAGGTTGGTCACCCCGGGTCCCTCACTGGAGACTCCCCAACCCAGCGCCTGCGCCCAGAAAATGCCAAGCGCCGAGTCGTCCCGGGCCTTCATGTTGATCTGAACAAGCCGTGTCGCCATGCCGCGATGCTAAGGCCCGTCGAGTCGGCTGTGGCACCCGACCTGGAGTGACGGCTCTACGGCAGGTCCAGCAGTTGCTCGATCCGTGCGGCCAGCACCAGGTCCATGCTGCCGTCGACGTTCACCCGGACGAGCGCGCGATCAGCTGACCGCGCCAGCCGGACCACCAACGCGGCCGTGCCGGCCAGCGGGTACTCGAACCAACGGTCCACTGTCTCGTCGTTCGTGTCGTCGAACGCACCGGTGAGTGCCGCCTCGTCGAGATCGTCGTACGGGTAACCGATGTGGGCGCTGACCTGCCGGAGCAGCCGTACGACGTGGTCCTCGGCCACCCAACCCTCGACGTGCGTCGCGCCGTCGCGACGCGCCGCGTCCAGTGGCCGCGGTCCGGGCGATACCAGCTGGTCCGATTGGGGGTCGTACGTGTCGAGCCCGAAGGTACCGGCCAGGACAGGGAGCGTGTCGATGTCCTCCCACCCGTAGGGCAGGGTCACGCCGACGAATCTGTCGGCGAGACCGGTCTGGCCCCATGGCTGCCGCCAACCCAGGTCGTCGTGCCACGGAGCGATCATGTCGGCAAGATCCGGCCAGCGGTGGAGCAACTCGGCACGGAATGCCAGGACGCGGTCATCCGGCCCCAGACCGTCCGCCGACTCGTCCGCGAGCCGATCAGCCAACTGACGAGGGTTGACCGCTGCCCCGAACGGCCAGAAGTACAGGTCGTAGCTCACGCGAGCAGCGTAGGGGACGTCCCGGTCCGAAGGGCGCTACCCCTTCCACTGCCCGACCGGCGTGAGCGGAACCGCCGGGGGCCGCTCCACCACCGTTGACAGCTCGATCCGCCGGCCTTCCGCCGCCGACCGGAGCAGGCTGTCCATCGTTTCGAGGACGTGCAGCGCCACGTCACCGTCGGCCCGCGGCGGACGCTGATCGTCCGCCCTGACCAGGTCGATCAGACCGATGCCCCGGGAACTCTCGGCGTAGCCGGCCGATGGTTCGAGAGCGCGCCACTTGTCGCCGCCGAGTGCGAAGAGTCGAACCTCGCCATCGAAGTAGTTCGGGTCGGGTACGGCGAGCGTGCCCGCCTCCCCGTGTACCTCGATCGGTGCCGCTGTCGTCCGGACGCCGTCGAAGCTCGTGGTGATGGTGGAGAGCGCGCCGTTGGCATGTTCGAGCACCCCGGTGAGGTGGGTGTCCACCTTCACCGGGATCCGCTCGCCGGCGCGGGGGCCCGAGCCGATGACGCGCTCCCCGCGCAGGCGGCTGCCCGCGCCGGTCACGGCCCGAACCGGCCCGAGCAGGTGCACGAGCGCCGAGATGTAGTACGGCCCCATGTCCAGCAGCGGGCCGCCGCCAGGTGCGTAGTAGAAGTCGGGGTGGGGATGCCAGCGTTCGTGCCCCGGGGTGACCATGACGGCCGACGCGGACATCGGGCGGCCGATGAGCCCACCGTCGATCGCCGCCCGCGCCGTCTGCGTACCCGTGCCCAGGACCGTGTCCGGCGCGCAGCCGACGCGGACGCCGGCCGAGGCGGCCCGTTCGATGATCGAGCGGCCGTCCGCGAACGTCACGGCGAGCGGCTTCTCCCCGTACACGTTCTTGCCGGCGTCGATCGTCTGCAGCGAGATGTCCGCGTGCGCTGCGGGGATGGTGAGGTTGAGCACCGTCCGCACGTCGGGACGGGCGAGCAGATGGTCGACGCTCAGAGCCTCGGCTCCGGGGATCGTGGCCGCGACCTCGGTCGACCGGGAGGCGTCGAGGTCGGCCACCGCGACGATGCTCACCTCGGGGTGGTCCACGAGTGTGTCCAGGTACGCGCGGGAGATGACCCCGAGACCTACGACGCCGACGCGGTGCGGGTCGCCCACACCATCCCCCTCTCGATGACGGTACGAACGCTCTCGTGCTCCAGCACGTCGAGGCTGTGCCCCGGGGTCGTCACGACGACGCGCCCGGCGCCCCACAGCCGGGTCCAGATCGCCGGCGAGGTGACCGGTCGGTGCCACGGGTGCCACGCCTGCGTGGGGTGGGTGGTCACGGCCAGCACGTCGATCAGGTCGTCGTGCAGCACCCAGTACTGTTCGGTGACCAGGTCGAAGTCCTCGATCCCCGCGGTGATCGGGTGCTCCCGGCCGAGGTCGGTGATCCGCACCGTGTGCGGCAGGAAGTTGTCCTCCGGGCCACCGTGCCGCTCACACGGCTCCAGACCCGGGTGGGTCGCGAACTGGCCGCCCACCAGATGCAGGTAGTCGGACGACGCACGGAACGAGTCCACGATGCCACCGTGCCAGCCGGTGAAGCCCGTGCCGGCGATGACCGCCGCGCTGAGGCCCGCCACCTGGTCGGCGGTGATCTGCGACATCGTCATGCACTGCACGACGAGGTCGGTCTCGGCCATCTCGGCCGCATCGGCGTAGATCTCTGTCGACTCCTCGACCCGTACGGCGTAGCCGCTCCGTTCGAGGAAGGGGAGGAACAACTCCGTCGCCTTGACCGGCTGGTGACCCTCCCATCCGCCCCGGACCACAAGTGCTCTCCGCTGCGCCACCCTCGCTCCCTCCCACAGCCCGTCGCCGGCGAGGAGGTTGCTCCGCCCCGACGAGTGCCGTCGACACCCGTACGTGTCGAGCACCGAAACCGTACCCGTGGATGACGCCCGAGCGGACGTACGCCAACCGCCGGATTCCACTGTGCCCGGTCTGCGAGCCCCCGGGCCTCGACGGCATCGCCGCAACTGGATACTTCTCCTCGCCCGATCCGATGGGCGCCCGTGCCGAAGCTCGCCATGGTCGCGCGGCAAGAGTTACGGCCCAGCATGCGGAGGTGGGTGAGTGGGCCGTCCGGAGAAGCCGGTGGACCCGACGGCGGGCCCGGTGCAGCGGTTGGCGTGGCAGCTACGACAGGTGCGGGAGCACGCGGGCAACCCGAGCTATCGGCTGTTGGCTCGGCGCGCGCACTACTCGGCGAGCACGTTGGCGGACGCGGCGAAGGGTGACCGGCTGCCGTCGCTCGAGGTGACGCTCGCGTACGCCCAGGCCTGCGGCGGCGACCCGGCCGAGTGGCGGGCACGGTGGTCGGCCGTCGCCGAGTCGGCGAGAGCCCCCGGCACCGCCGGGAGCCCCGCCCAGCGCAGCCCGTACCAGGGGCTGACCGCGTTCCAGCCCGAGCAGGCCGAGCTGTTCTTCGGCCGTACGGAGCTGGTCGAGCGGCTGCTGGCACGGACCGATCAACGAAGCCTGAACGCCGTCGTCGGGGCCTCCGGTAGCGGCAAGTCCTCCCTGCTGCGGGCCGGTCTGCTGGGAGCCGTCGCCGCCGACCGTGGGCTCGCCGAGCGGTGGCGGACGATGTTGATGACGCCCACCGGACACCCGCTGGATGCGTTGGCCGCCGAGGTGGCGAAGGTGACCGGCAAGGATGCCCCCGAGATCCGCGAAGACCTGGCGGCGGACGCCGCCGCGCTCGACATCGCGGTGCGGAGCACTCTGGCGGGTGGGCCGCCGCAGGCCCGCGCGCTGCTGGTGGTGGATCAGTTCGAGGAGGTGTTCACCCTCTGCCCCGACAGGACGGAACGTCGCCGGTTCGTCGAGGCGCTGCTCGACGCCACCCAGGGTCCGGGCCGCCGCACCACGGTGGTGCTCGGGGTACGCGCCGACTTCCTCACCCACCTCCTGCAGTACCCGGACCTGGCCGCCGCGCTCGACGACGAGGCGTACCTGCTGGTGCGGCCGGTGAGCGCCACCGACCTGCGGGAGATCATCGTCCGGCCCGCCGCTGAGGTCGGCATGGGTGTCGAAGCCGACCTGGTCAGCACGGTGCTCGCCGATGCCGCCGACGAGCCGGGCGCGCTGCCGCTCGTCTCGCACGCGCTCCTCGAGACGTGGCAACGACGCAGCGGGGAGACCCTCACCCTGGCCGACTATCAGGCCAGCGGTGGCGTGCGCGGGGCGATCGCTCAGACTGCCGAGCGGGCCTACGGCGACTTCGGGGCAGCCGAGCAACAGTCGGCGCGTCGGGTCTTCCTGCGACTCACCGCACTCGGCGACGGCACCGAGGACACCCGGCGACCCATCGCGCGTACCGAGCTGGCCGGTATCGCCGACGAGGACGTGACCGCCCGCGTCCTGGACCAGCTGGCCACATCGCGCCTGGTGGTCATGGGCGACGGCACGGTGGAGGTGGCCCATGAGGCACTCATCCGGGCCTGGCCGCGGCTGCACCGATGGCTGACCGACGATCGCGCGAACCTGCTGGTCCACCGGCGGCTCACCGCGGCCGCACACACCTGGGCGACGCTCGACCACGATGCCGGAGCCCTGTACCGGGGAACCCAACTCCTGGGCGCACAGGCCCTGGCCGAGGAGCACCCGGAGGAACTCAACGAACTCGAAAGCTCCTTCCTGCACGCCAGCTCCGCCCTCGCCGAGTCCGAGCAGAACGTCGCCCGGCGTCAGGCCCGCCTGTTCAAGCGGTTCGTCGCAGGCATTTCCACGCTTCTCGTACTCGCCCTGCTCGGTGGCGGCGTCGCGCTACGGCAACGGCAGGACGCCCGCCGCCAGCAGGTGGTCACGCTCTCCGGTGAACTGTCGCTGCAAGCCCGATCCCTGCTCGCCACCGACCCCGATCTGGCCGGCCTGCTCGCCGTCGAGGCCGACCACCTCACCTCCAACACCGAGACCCAGGGCAGCGTGCTCAGCGCGGCGGCCGCGCCCCGCCGTACCGAACTCAACGTCGGCGGGCCGTCCATCTACACGGTCGCGTTCAACCCGGACCATTCCCTGTTGGCCTCCGCAGCCGGTGACGGCACCATCGGTTTGTGGGACCCCGCGCGTGGTGAGCGGATCGCCACCCTGTCGGGCCACACCGGGCGCACCGCGGACCTGGCCTTCGCGGATCAGGGCAGGTTGCTCGCCTCCGTGGGGATCGACAGGTCCATCATCATCTGGGACGTGGCGACGCGCCGACCGAAGACCCGGTTGACGGAGAACCACCTCGGGTCGGGCATGGCCTTCAGCCCCGACGGGACCAAACTCGCCGTCGGCCTCACCGGCGGCCCCGGCGCCGAGGCGCGTGCCGGCGACATCGCCCTCTACGATCTGCGCACCACAACGCGCACCCTGCTCCGTGAGCACCGCAGCCCGGTCAGATCGCTCACGTTCAGCCACGACGGCGCCATCCTGGTCTCCAGCGACGGAGTGGCGCACCCGGCCGCCTGGCGGGTCGCGACCGGCGCGGTGTTCGCCAGGATGCCCGCCGACCACGTCTTCTCGGTCGCCTTCGGCCCCTCGGGGTACGTCCTCGCGGGTTCCGCCGACGACCGCGGGGTGTACCTGTGGGATCTCGCTGGCGGTCAGCCGGTCAGCCTTCCGCCGCTACCGCTGGCCGGCCGCTACGCGTGGACCATCTCCGCCCCCACCGACAGCATCCTCGCCGTGGCCGACGAGAACGGCGCGATCACCATCTGGGACGTGCGACGCCGCGAGTCCCTGCAGACCTTTCAGGACCGCGGCCGCACCGAGACGGTCTCCGTCGCCCTGAGCCGGGACGGAACGATGCTCGCGTCCGCCGGCTTCAACGGAACCATCGTGCTCCACGACCTGGAGGACGCTCCGTTCAGCGGCTTCGCGGCACAGGTCAAAGACATGAAGATCAGCCCGGACGGCACCCGGGTCGCCTCGGCGGGCAGCGACGGCACCGTACGCCTCTGGGACACCGACGGTAGACAGGTGGCCGCCCTGACCGGGCACGCGGACGAGGTGCAGGCCGTCGCGTTCAGCCCCGACGGGCTCCGGCTCGCGGCCGTGACCCGGAACAACATCATCACCATCTGGGACCTCCAACGGCGACGACACGCCACCCGACCGATCGTGTCCAAGGGAGTCGGCGCGTCCACCGACGTCGCGTTCGACCCTGGTGGCCGTCTCGTCGCCGCAGCCACGCTCGGCCCCTTCATCTGGGACCTCGGCGACATCGACGATCCGACCGACATCACGGCCAGGTTCCCGGCGCAGATCGTCACGTCACTCGCCTTCACCCCGGACGGCCGCCGCCTCCTGGGCGCGAGTGTGGGCGGTTTCGTCAACACCTGGGACGTCCCCACCGGCAAACTTCTCAGCCGGGTGAGAAGCCAGCAGGGCACCGTGCAGGACATCGCGGTCAGCCCCGACGGAGCGCTCCTCGCGACCGCCGGCGACAGCCGTACCGTCAAGCTCTGGAACGCCGCGACCGGCGGCGAACTCGCCGTTCTGCACGGCCACACCGCGCCGGTCCAGGTCCTCGCCTTCAGCCGTGACGGCCGCAGGATCGCCTCCGCTGGCGACGACCGCACCATCGTCGTCTGGGACACCGTTGCCCGGCAACGCGTCGCGACCCTCAGCGGCCATGGTGCGAGAGTCCGCGGGCTCGCCTTCACTGCCGCCGGAACTCTCATCTCCGGTGCCGAGGACGGCCGGATCATCCGCTGGTCGTTCGACGTCCACGCCGCCCGGGCCCAGATCTGCGCCGCTGTCGGCCGTCAGCTGACCCGGCAGGAGTGGGCGACGCACATCCCATCCGAGCGGTACGACCCCTCCTGCGGCGCACCGCCGAGTCGCTGACCGAGCTGCGCAGGCGTCCGGAGGATTGTCCGACGTTGTTTGTCCGGTGCCGCCGCACTGTCGGACAACCTCGCCCCGGGCCAGCCTCACTCCAGGACACGAGCCGTGCGGCGGGTGTCCGCCGAGGAGTCCGACTGCCCGGGGGAACAGCCCGACGGGGGCCCGGGCACCGGACGACACCGCGACGAAGGAGAAACCTGATGAAGCGTTTGGCAGCACTGCTCGCACTGATCATGACCGTGCTCGCGGGCACACTCGTCGCCGCCAGCCCCGCCCAGGCTCGCAGTCAGCCGGAGTGCGAGTCCTACGACGTCGTCAGCAACCAGGCGGGCTATCAGGTCGCCGCGCCGGTCGGCAAGTACGGCGTTCTGCCGTGCTCGCTGGTCTGGGGCGACGCCGGGCCGGGCACGGTGGCTCTCCAATGGGCCCTGAACGACTGCTACCTCGCACCCGCCGGCAAGGCGCGGCTCGAAGATGACGGGGCGTTCGGCCAATTGACCTTCAACGCGCTGAAGTTCGCCCAGAGCAAGGCGGGCATCAGCGCGGACGGCCAGTTCGGGCCGCAGTCACGCGCGTCCCTGAAGTTCCCCGCCTACACGGGCGGAACCTACGGGACCCCCACCTGTGCCCGCCTCGGCCGTCCGCTGCCGTAACCACCACCCTGGGGGGGCCGCGCCGGCGGTGACAGCGCAACCTGTCACCGCCGGCTCGCGCATGGCCGGACCGGGATTGACCGTCGCCGACGACTTGTCCGTCGCCGGCCGACGACGGACAACCTTCGGGCTAGACAGACCTGGCCACGCGGCAGCCATCGGACGGCCTGCCGCAGCACCCATCGAAGGAGTCGACGTGCTGAAGAAATCCCCGGCAGGCTCTCGCGGTCGGACCGCGTTCCGCGCGGCCTGGATCGGTGGCATCGCCGCCCTGATGCTGCTCGTGCCGACCACCGCCCACGCGGCGAACGGCGGAGACCCCGCGGTCGGCAGTCCGTCCTGCGACACGCAGAGCGTCTCCCCGCACAACACCACGCTCCTGTACGACCCGGCCAACGGCGCGTACATGGGCAAGGCGTACCTGAACTACTCCTCGGGCTGCAAGACGGAGTGGACCATCGTCAAGACCGCGACCGGCTATCGCGGAGATCCTTCGATCTGGCTGCAGAGCGGTGGCGGCAACCTGACCGTCACGCCGACCAGCGGCCTGCGCACCCGCTGGAGCTATCAGCTGGCCAACATGCAGTACCAGGTCGGATGTGGCGGCGTGCAGATGTACCGGGACAACGGTTCGTGGGTCAACTGGTACCCGATCGGCTGCTACTGACGCCTGATCCCCCGGGGTGTGACGCCGGCGGCCCTGCGACACCACGGGCCGCCGGCGTCACACCCCGGTGACCGGTACGTCGGTCGCACAGACGGGTAGCCCGAGCCCGCCTCGGGATGCCGGGGTGAGGTAGACCTCGGCGATGAAACCCGCACGACCGTCGGCGAGCACGAGCCGATACCACAGGGCTGATCGCACCCGGTGGGGGTTGCGTTGGACCTCGGTCGAATCGAGGTTGTAGTTGGCCACTCGGGTTCCGGTGCGATGGCACGTCGCCACCACCGTGACACCGCTGCTGAGGAGAGTGTCCGGGATCATGCATCCATTCAGGCGGCACCGCGGTTCCGCACGAGTCGACAGATAGGCGGGCGTGGGGTCTTCGATGAGGGAGTCTCCACCAACGGCGATCATGTTCTGCACGATCACGACCGGCCCTGACGGCACCGCCGCCGCGGCTCTCGGTGAAGACTCGGTGGGGCGGGCCTCATTGTTCAGAAACAGCATTGTGACAACTGTCGCGACAACTGCGGAGACCACTACTCCCAGCACCAACGAAACCCGCCGCCGGTCCTGCCACCGTGGCTGTGGATGGTTGTCGTCGATCGGGAGGACCGTTGGCGCCGATTCGGGTTGGGAGCGCTCGGATGCCTGGTCACGCAGGCTCTCCCACCGCTGGCGCCAGTCGTTCGGGTCACCGCCACACGCCGTCACGAACTTCTGGACCGTGTGCCAGGTCGGTAGGTGGTCGCCGCCGGCCGCCTCAGCGAGGGCGGTCCTTGAGACATCGCCGACCCGCCGGGCCATGGTCAGGTATTTGGGATCACCCGCCGACGACCGCAGTTTGCGAAGCTCTGCGGCGAATGCGTGCAAGGGCTTGGTCACATCGAGCGTTCTTTGCGGCCTAGCCATGTCCGGCTCCTAGCAGCAGCTTGGGCACAAGCGGGCACAAAAATGCTAGATGTCGGCGTCAGACCAGTCGATGGCCGGCGGCATCCGCGCGAATCGGGTTTCCGTCACTCTCCACGATTGATCGCGCCCGTTTGCCGCTGCGTGGCGCTGGAGCAGCCCCGCCCGGACGTCCGGGAACTACGTGCCAGACAGCTTCTTCCATCTATTCGCCCTCGGTGACCTGGCCGCACAGTTAAGTCGTTCCGGACGGAACAGCCGGACGGACGACGCAAGGGAACTGGGGATCACAATGACGAAGAACGCGCTCTTCGCAAGCATCCTGGCCGCCACGATCGTGCTCCTCTTCCCGGCCGCGGCGAGTGCCGACGACAAGACCGACCCCACCGCGCCCCCGGTCACCGTCGTGGACAGCGGCAACTCGACGGCCTGGGACTGACCGTAGCGACCAAGACTCGCCCTGCCGGCCTTGGCGGTCCGCAGACGTGGGGATCGACCCGCCGAAGAACGCCGATGGAAGGCAGTTGACCGATGACCGAAGCAGTGCCGGTCACCCCCATCGCGGGACTGATCGTCGTCGGACCACGTTCGGAACACCCGCGACTGCACGATCTACTGACCGAGCGCACCGCCCTCTGGCGGCGGGCGCAGATCCTGACCGGTTCGGTGAGCGGCGGCAAACCGTGGACCGCCGGATCGGTCGAGGCCGCGGTGCGTGACGCCGTCCTGTCGGTGGACTGGGCCGACGACAGCACCGCGGCGATCGTGGACCCGGAGCATCGGGTCACGACACTGCTCGTACTACCCGGTGAGGGCCGGACCCGTTGGACCGGAATTCGGAGCCTGACCGACCTCGAATCGATGCCGACGGCTCCTCCCGTGCCAGGTGACGCCCTCGCGGCGGTGGCGCCGTGGGCGGGGCTGCTCGCGCCCGAACCGCTCGCGGCACATCACTCCTCGCAGATCTGCGTAGCTGCGGTGCGGACGTCCGACCCGGCTCAGCCCCGTCGAGGGCTGGGCTGGGCGACAAGGACGGACCTGGCGCTGCGGCACGCGGTGCTGGACGGCCTGCGGTCGATGTCGTCGGACGCGGTCCCGACATCCGGCCGCGCGGTGGTCGGCGCCTCGGGTTCGACGGAGTGGACGTGGCTCCTCGACGGCTCGCTCACCCTGCTGAGCGCGTACAGCCGGGATGCCCAGCGGCACTCTCTACCGGACACCGGTTTCGACGTCATCACCCGCCATGTCCCGCAGCTCAGCGGGCCGCTGCGGCTCGCGGCGGTCGTACGTCGGTCGTCACGTGCCGCCGTTGCGGCGGCCTGGGGCCGGCAGACCGAGGAGGCGATCGACTACGCCCTCACCGCGGCCCGCACCCGGGATCTCCTGCTCCCGGCCACCGCCCGGGAAGGGGTCGTCAGCCCACCGGAGACCGCCCCCCTGATCAGCGCCCTGTCCCCGGCCGATGTCCGTCGGCTGCTGCACGACATCCACGTCGCCGTCTTCGGCAGGTCCGGCCGGCGGGTGCTGGGGATCCGGGTCGCCGCCGACGCGTTGCTCGGCCCGCAGAACCTGGCGTGGGGGCCGGTCTGGCTCAGCTCAGCCGGTGACGCGTGATGTCAGTGGAGTGACAGCGAGACGTATGTCGATCGGCTACCGGCGGGCGATGGAATGGTTTCAGTCACCACGGCGGGCCGGACCGACAGGGACAGCCCAGACATCGCTGAGGAGTAGCAATGAGCATCGACGACAAGACCAACCTGGCCGACCTGGCGAACGAGATCCTCGAGCTGGAGTCGGAGACCTTCGAGATCTCGGACTACGCGGACGCGAGCGGTGTCCTGCTGGCCGTGGCCGCCTCGTGCAGCACCAGCTCCACCAGCACCTGCTCCAGCACCACCAGCACCACCTCCTGCTCGGCCTGATCGTCCCCGCGATCAGCAGCTCTCTCCCGAACGGCCCGGCTGGACGAAGACGTCCAGGCGGGCCGTTCGGTGTGTCGGGCACCGCCGTCGAAGAGGTGTGGCACCACACAGCGGCGCCCCGCCGGCAGCGGACCGGCGGGGCGCGACGCGTCGTGCGGCGTTCAGGGGAACGGGTGCGGGACCCTCCGGAGGTCGTGGTCGGTCAGGTCGCTGGCGCGCAGGCCGGCCCGCCGGGGCGCCGAGCGCAGCCGAGGCATCTGCAGGGCCCGTTGCCGGGCCCAGCCGAAGTCGATCGGCAGCAGCCCGGGAACGATCGTCGACACCGTGTGCAGGCCCATGCGGCGCTGTTCCGGGGTGGTCTGGTCGACCACGATCACGTCGAAGCCGGCCCGTTCCAGTTCGCGTTGGCAGGTCCGGAGGTCGAGCAGGAGGTCTCGGGAGTCCGGGTCGCCCGGGGGCCGGATGTCCTGGATCGGGAGGTGACCTGCCGGTGCGAGGTAGCTGCGGGCGTGTTCGGTCATCCGCGGCAGTCCGAACAGTTGGGGATGGTCGCCCAGGTTGGCGCAGAGGGTGTAGTCGTCAGCCATCGCGTCGAGTTCGTCCCGGCGCTCGTCGACCTGCCGGGACAGGTGCGGAATGTAGGTGAGCACCTCCGACAGCGCACCCTCGACGGCGGTCTCCGCATCGAGGCTGGCGCCGGCGGCGAAGGAGAGGGCCCCCGCGCCGCCGTCCCGCCGGACCGCGAGGCCGGTCACCACGGGTACGGCCAGGTCGACGCGGCTGTCGAAGGCGTGGACGTCGTAGCCCCGGAAGGCCGCCCGGTCCACCATGGCGCGCACCGCAGGGCTGCGGCACGAGTCGAGGTCGATCTCGGTGACCTCCAGGTTGCCGTACCAGGTGAGCAGGAACGCGTCGCGCTCGATGAGTTCGAGCAGACCGAAGAGGATGGCCTCCTCCAGGCAACTGCCGATCGCGCAGCCGTTCGAGGATTCGTAGACGAAGTTGTCGGCGGCCTGCCCGGAGGCGTAGTACGTGAGACGGGCCGGCACGAGCACGGGGCGGTCGTCGCGGAGGGAGTAACCCCACACCCACGGTATCGGCCGGTCCGGGTCGAACGGTTCGACCATCGGATCGGTCCGGTACGTCTGCGCGGAGTACTCCCCGCAGCTGCGCGGGTCGAGCGCGGTGTCCCCGAGGTCGGCGTACGCGGCGACGACCGGATCGGCCCGGCGCCGCTGGTGGGTGCCGGCGTACCGTTCGAGCCCCTCCAGATACGCGAGGTCCTTGCTGGTGCGAAACGAGTTGGCCTGCCCGCTCCAGCTGAAGTTGACGAGCCCGGCGTACCCGCGGATGAAGACGCTGCCGGTGACCGGGGAGGTGGTGGGCGAGGTGACGTCGAGCCAGGTGCCGGCACCGAGGCTGCCGCAGACCGGGTTCGCCATCGCCCCGGTGGTGAGGGGGTACGACGTTGTCGAGGTGAGCCGGTAGCTGCCCGGGTCCGGCTTGGGGCGCGACACCAGGTCGAGGGTGGCCAGGTGCGGGGTGGTCTCTTCGATCGGCGCGCAGTTGGCGCAGAGCGGATCGCTGAGCAGCGGAAACGTCAGCACGTGCAGCGTCTGGAGGTCGATCCGGGTGATCTGCGGCAGGCTGAGGTCGGCGGTGGTGTGCCAGCCTCCGGCGGCGCGGGGGCCGACGGCCCCGGACCAGCCGAGGACGGCCGCCTGGTACACCGACCAGACGGCGTCCACGACGTAGTCCGGGACGACCGGCCAGGTGCCGGCCGGGATGACGGTCTGACCGTGTTCGAGGGCCTCCCGTTCGGATCTGGTCCGCAACCGCTGCCACCGCATGGCGAGGCACTGGCCGCAGGCCTGGGTGTCCGGGGCACCGCCCCACGGGCCGACGAGCACGGCCTGGGCGGTGAGATGCACGTCCGCGGCGCCGCGGACGGACGCGAGCCGGGTGGCCGGCGCACCGAACACGTCCACCGCGCCGACGGTCTGCACCGCCGGTCCGGGACCGAGCGGGGCGTCCCCGACGTCACGTCGGAAACGGTCGGTGAGCGCTTGTTGCAGGGTCAGTCGGGCGAACTCCATCGGGATGGGGCGGCTGTCGGCTCGCGTCGTCGTGCTCACGAGTTGTTGCTCCAGCGGAAGGTCCGGACCGCGAGGAAGCCGAAGGCGACGGTGAACCCGGCGAGGGCCGCGCTGCTCACGCCGATGGTCGCAAGGTCGCCGCTGCCGGTCAGGGCGGTGGAGATGCCGTCGTTCATGTAGCGCAACGGCAGGGCGCGGGAGATGTTCTGTAGCCACCCGGGCATGAGGTCGAGCGGCAGGAAGGAGCCGGACAGGAACGCCATCGGCACCATGATCGTGTTGGCGACGGCGGCGACGGCCTCGGGAGTGTTGGCGCGGGATCCGACGACGACTCCCATGGAGAGGAACGCCGTCACGCCGAGCAGCAGCACGGGCAGGGCGAGGGGCCAGGTTCCGGCGAGGCTGAGGCCGAACACCGGAAGCAGGGCCACGCCGACGAAGAGCACCGCCTGCACCAGGCCGACCACGAGCGCGCCCGTGTAGCGCGAGGCGAGCACCGTGGTCAGGGGTGTGGGTGTCATCCGGATCAGGCGCAGGATGTCGTCGTTGCGCCACTGCATCAGCGTGAACGCGATGCCGAAGAGGGCGGCGTTGCCGACGCCCCAGGAGAGCACACCGGGCGCGATGTAGTCGATGTAGCTGCGCCCGGAGCCCTCCACCTCCTGTCCCGCGAAGATCAGGCCGAAGACCACGAGGAAGAGCAACGGGAAGGCGAAGGTGAAGAAGACGGTGGTCTTGTCGCGTACGGACGCCTTGTAGGTGGCCGTGCCCAGCGCGGCGAATGCGGTCATGAGCGCGTCTCCGATCCAGTGAGTTCCAGGTAGACGTCCTCGAGGGTGGCGGTGCGGGTCTGCACCTCGTCGAGGCCGATGAGGTCACCGACTGCCGCCAGGGTGGCGCCGGCCGCGCTGGTCTCCACCACCACGGAACTCCCCTCCACGGTGACCCGGACGACGCCGGGAAGAGCCCCGGCCTGGTCGGTGGAGATCTGGCCGACCGGCACCAGGACGCGGGTGGGTGCGTGCGCCGCGCCGACGAGCCGGTGCGGGGTGTCGAGTGCGATGACGGCGCCGGAGACGACGATGGCGACGCGGTCGCAGAGCGCCTCGGCCTCGTCGAGGTGGTGGGTGGTGTAGACGATCGTGCGGCCCTGTGCCTTCAGGTCGCGCAGCACCTGCCACAGGTCGCGGCGGGACTGCGCGTCGAGCGCCGCGGTGGGCTCGTCGAGGAAGACGAGTTCGGGCCCGTGGATGAGCGCGCCGGCGATGGCGAGCCGCTGCCGCTGTCCGCCGGAGAGGTCCCCGACCCGCTTGTCCGCCTCCCCGGACAGCCCGACCAGTTGTAGCGCGGGGCCGGCCGCCGTGGCGGGCAGTCCGTACAGGGCGGCCACCGTCGCGAGGTGCTCGCGGGCCGTCAGCCGGGCGAAGAACGCGCTCTTCTGCGTCTGTAGGCCGAGGCGGGGCAGTAGCGCCACGTTGCGGGGCCACGGGCGCATCCCGAGCACCTGGACCGTGCCGGCGTCGGCCTGACGCAGACCCTCCATGATCTCGATCAGGGTCGTCTTGCCGGCGCCGTTGGGGCCGAGGATGCCGAAGAACTCTCCACGTCGGATGGTCAGCGAGATGCCGTCGACGGCCGGCACGTCGCCGTACCGCTTGCGCACGTCGGTCAACACGACTGCCGACTCGGCGGCTGCCTCCACGATGAGTTCCTCGCTGCTCGGTGTCGACGATTCGATGGCCTGCGTGGTTGTCACTTCTGGACCTCTTCTCTCCGGCCGTCGGCCGGCTTGCGGGTCCCCGTGAACGACGGGCGGGGCACCACGAACAACATCCCGACGAGTACGGCGAGCCCGGCCGAGACGGCCCCGGCGACCGGCCCGAAGTGGGCGGTGGCGGTGCGCTCCGCGACCACCGCGACGGTCGTCACGATGCCCACCATCAGCGTGGCCGCGCCCAGGGCGTACCCGCAGTAGGCGATCCGGGCGGCCCGGGGATATGCCGCCAGGCCCGGTCCGCGGCCGACAAGCGCGGCAAGCGCCCGACCGGCGAAGCGTCGGCTGCCACTCGCGTAGTGCAGCATTCCCAGCGAGTGGGCGAGCATCTTGTAGCCGTCCATCGGTGGCAGCGGCAGCAGGAACAACGCGGCCTGGGCGAGCCCCAGCACCATGAACGCGCCGAGCAGCGTTCGGGCCGGCTCCCCCGCCGGCAGCAACAGCCAGGCCGGCAAGACCGGTAGCAGCAACAGCAGGTTCACCAGGATGCCGGCCGACGCGGTCGCCACCTGCTGACGGCGGGTCCGCAGGAACAGGTAGTCGTCGACCCGGCAGTACATGACGACCATGGGTAGTTGCCAGCGGATCCCGATCTCGCCGACCGTGGCGCCGAAGTGGTGCGCCACGACGCCGTGCCCGAGTTCGTGCAGGCCCATGGTGACCCACAGGGCGGTGGCGACCGCCATCAGCGCGAACGGGTCGTCGAGCACCCGGGCGGTGTCGTCGACCAGGGCTGGTCCGTGCCACACCACACCGACGAGCATCAGCAGGGTCGCCGCGATCGCGGGGACGAGGAACCAGCCCCGGAAGGTGAACGCGAGGAAGCGGTGCAGGCGCGCGGTGGTGGCGGAGGCGTCGCTGACCAGCCGTCGGGAGCCGCCGAGGTAGGTGCGCCGGGTCAGCGCTGGTGGACCGGCAGTCGGCGCCGGGCCTCCCTCGATGAGGCCCCGGACGGCCAGCAGGCCGAGGAGCTGTTGCCAGGCGGCCGGACCGAGGGACCGACCGAACGTTCGGCCGTACGCCTCAGCGATGTCCTCGCGCGACGTCGCCCCGTCGAGCCGAACGAGGACGAAGTGCTCCTTCACCCCGATCTCGAACGTCTTCCCGGCGGCGGGGTCGCGAACGAGGTGCACCGGCGTACCGTCGCGCACGTAGCGTTGGCTGATCTGGATGTCGGCTCGCGTCGCCGGCCCGGCGACGACGGCGGTGCTCATGCCTCCTCGCCATGCTCGCGCAGCGCCCGGCCCAGCATGTACGACAGGTACGCCTCATCGGTGATCGTGACGTGCAGCCGGTTGTTGGTCATGTGCATGTACGGCGACAACAGCAGCGGCAGGGCGGTCCGCGGGTCCGTGTGGATCTCGTCGCGGGTGTCGTCCCAGGACCGGAACACGAGCTGCCCGCGCTGGGCGAGATCGGCCGCCCGGTCGCGCAGCTCCAGGCAGTGTTCCGCCCAGCCGCGCAGCAGCCCGGGCAGGTCCCGGCCCCCGGTGGCCCGCAGTGAGTGCCGGATCTCGGCGAACCGCCTGCCGATCTCGGCGCCCATCGCGGCGTACTGCTGCTGGTACTCCTCGTCGCCCGCGTAGTTGGTGTCCGAGAACGCGGTGCGCCAGAACCTGTGGTAGCGGTCCAGATAGTCGACGAGGTCGGCGGTGTCCGGCAGGAAGCATGCCGACATCACCATCATCAGCTGCGCCGACGTGCCGAGCAGCACGGTGCGCAGGTGCAGGTTCTTCGTGCGGATGGCGTCGACGACCATCTCGCTGGACTGCGCGAAGTGCCACTCCGCGAGCGCGATCCCGGCTTCGCCGCCGTACTTGCCGTACTCCGGCTCGTACGGTTCGTAGCTGTAGGTGTTGTTCTCCCGCAGGTTCATCCGGCCGTCGCCACGCAGGTAGCTGGACTTCTGGTCGGCGGAGAACTCCATGTCGAACAGCGAGTTGTAGAAGTCCTCCAGGAATCCGGCATCCACCTGGTACAGCGCCGGCCGGACCCGCAGGTACTCGGTGATCGCCGTTTCCGCCCGCCGCTTCACCTCGGCGGTGGCCGCCACGGTCGTCGGCTTGAGCCGCAGCCGTACGTGCGGTCCCTCCAGCCAGTAGTTGATGAAGAAGTGGCCGGCGATCAGCCCGTCGGCCTGGAGCCCGCTGATCAGCGGACGCACGCACTGCACGAGCAGCGGCTGCGGGTTGGCCGCGTAGTAGATGTGAATGGCCTGCCACTGGCCGGTCGTCGCGTCCGTCGCGGGGTCGATGAGGGTCTGCGTCATGGCTGCCCGTCCTGTCGCATCGCGGGGGGAAGGATCGAAGGGGAACGGAGGGTCTCGACGGCCAGCTCGGCGACGTGCTCGCCGCGGCGCGACCGCACGTGCAGGGCGTCCTCGTCGGGGAGCATCTCCCGGAACACCACCCGCGCTCCCGGGCTCTGCAACAGTCCGTCGAGGGCGTACAGGGAGAGGTAGCTGGCGAAGTCGACGTACTGCGGCTTGCCGCTGCGCGACCGGCCGTCGGCGGAGGTCTCGGTGACCGTGGCGAACGTGCGGTCCGGCAGGGCGTGCGTCCGCCGCCAGCGCTGCCACGCCAGGAACCAGTCCTCGTCGGCGACCTGCGGCGACAGTCGGGGCAGGTCCTGGCCGTCGACCGTCCAGGCCCGGCGGCTCAACACCACGTTGCGGTGGCGTACCCGAGGCCGGTAGCGCACCCCGTCGCGGGGTTCCCCTTCGGGCACTCCGCCCCAGAGGTTCACCGGGGCCAGCGACGACGGCGACAGCAGCAGCAGGGTCCGGGGGATCTCCGGAAGGGCCAGCGGCACCAGATAGCCGAGGTAGACCGGGACGACCTCGCGGCCCAGGCGGTGTGAGCGCAGCACCAGGCGCTCCTCGGCCACGTCGTGCACCAGGTAGAGGTCGTCGAGGTGGAGTTGGTCCTCGGCCGGCACGGAGCTGGTCTCGCCCGGACAGACGATCTGGTAGCGGGTGAGCCGACCGTGCAGGTTGAGGTTGGTGACCACCGCACCGCCGGTGATCTCCGCGAGGACCGCGCCGTCCGGTTCGACCTCCGCCGCCTGCCGTAGCAGCTGTTGCGCCAGGCCGTCGGGCTCCAGCTCGTCCGGTGGAGCGTCGAAGCAGTGGGTGAAGCGGCTGAACGGGAAGAACAAGCCACCGTACGACTGATTGAGGACGGCGACCGGATCACCGGGCCGGTCCGCGAGCTGGACGAAGTGGCTCTGCGGGGCGAACCGGGTGGTCACCGGGGTCAGGTGCGCGGCGACGGCGTCGACTGTCTCCTCGTCGAGCCGGACCTCCCCCGCGTCCGCGGCCCCGGCCCAGACCGCGCGCATCCGGTCGACAAGCTCGCGGCGGGCGTCGTCGAGGGCGGTGATGCCGGGCAACCGCAGCCAGTTCACCTCCGGGACGTACTCGCCGTCCTCGAACGCCTTCGGACGCCCGTTGAACGTCAGGTACTGGTCGAAGAAGTCCTCGTGGAAGTCGTGCACCAGCTTCAGCAGGTCATCGCAGTGTCCGCCGCGGCCATACCGGGCCAGGAAGTACCCGGTGAACGTGACGCGCTGGGGCAGGGTCACGTCGAAGGCCGGCAGGATCCGTTCCACCGACCGCAGCGAGTCCGCGAGCAGCCCGGACCACGCCTGCCGGTCGAGCGCCAGGTCCTCGGCACCGGCCCGGACGTCCTCGTACAGCAGGGTCCGGGGCAGCGTGGCGCCCTCGTCACCGAGGCTGGTCTGCAGTTCGTGCAGGCTGGCCCGCAGCCGACCGAGCAGCTCCCGACGTTCGGTGTGATCCGCGAGCGCGTACCGCTGGACATCCGAGATCGGCTGGGTCAGCCCGTCGGCCAGCTCATCGGCCCACTGTCGTTCGATCGCCCGCAGGGCCTCCTGGAAACCGCGCAGCGGGTCACGGCTGTGCACGTCCGTCTGCAGGCAGGGGAACTGCAGCATACCGAGGTGCAGGAGCGCGGCCAGGTACCTGTCGCACTCGTCGGCGGTGGCCCGTTCCGTGGCCCCGAGCCATTCGGTGAGCTGACCGAACCTCAGGCCCGGGGTGCGTTCCATCATCCGCAGCATCCGTTCGAGAACGCCCGTACGCTGCAGGAAGTAGAGCCGGTCGGAGGCCGCGTCGAACGTCACCGCGGCGTTGTCGTCGCCGGTGGTGACCCAGCGGCTCACGAACCGTACGCGGTCTTCGTCGGTGCGCCACCCGGTGGCCGCCTGGACCGGCAGGTCCGCGCGACGCTGTGGGTCGGCCAGGACGAGGTCGACGAGCCGACCCAGCACGACCACGTTCAGCCGGGGGTGGCTGGACCAGTCGTCGGCCACGGTCACCAAGTGCTTGGCGTCTGCGTCCTCCGTTAGTCGACCGACCCCGACGCCGGTGAACGTGCTGAACGGGCTCGGTTTGCAGGCGGTGCGGTACAGGTAGGACAGCACCGAGCGGGTGATCCGCCGCTCCTTCTTGCCGGGTCGGTCGGCGCGGCCGCCGATGAACGCGTCGAGCTGCGCATCCAGCGACGGCGAGGCGAGCAGCACACCTCGGCGCAGCCGGTCCTCGGCGGCCAACTGGCGCAGCCGCGCGGTCGTGCCGGACAGCTCCGTGCCGACGATCCGTTCACCTTCGGCGCGCCTGTCGTCGAGTCTGCGCCGGGCCGCCAGCCAGCTGCCGAGCCGCTCGGCGGTGCTGGCGTTCAGCCCGGCCAGCAGGGTGACGGCGGCGTCCGCGTCCTGGGGCAGCCGGTTGTTGAACACCTGCCGCCGCAGCCGCAGCAGCTGACGGCGGACGAGGTCGTCGTCGTTGTCGTTGACCATGCCGTGCAGCAGGTCGCTGAGGTGGCTCGCCGTCTCGGCGAGCGACTCCTCCTCCTGCAGCACCTGCTCGGCCCACCGACAGCTGTCCGGGCAGCGGAGGGCGCCGACGGTGTCGAGCGGCAGGCCCGCGACCCGGGCCATCAGCCGGGGTTGCAGGGTCCAGCGGGTCCGCGTCGGTCCGCCGTCGGTGGTGGCCGGTTGGAGATCGGGTTCGGTGGTCAGGGTCATCACGGACTCCGTTCGACTCGGTTGGTCAGGCGATGTCATAGCGAAAGTCCGCGGGACGGGCCCGTTCGTGGCCGAGCAGCATGATCAGCAGGGGCGCTTCGCCCGTACCGCCGAGGTCGAGGTCCTCGATGAAGGAGATGTTGTCGAAGCCGAGTGCGACCCCTGCGCCGACGTCAAGCGCCGACGCGGCGGTGTAGAAGTTCTGCGCGACCGCGCCGATCGTGGCGTTGACCAGGCGGTAGCCACGGTCCCCGACGGCATCGAGCACCGCCGTCGTGCGCACGGTCGGCACGATCACGACGCCCGCCTGCTCAAGGTTGTAGTTGGACAGGAAGTAGTTGCGCTGGAGGAACGGCCCGGGCGGGCCCGCCTTCACCAGGTACAGGGCGTGTCCGTGCGGGTCGTACTCGTACGCCCCCGGCGGCACCCCGTCGACGTGGTTGACGAAGGCGTAGAGCTTCGTCAGTGCGGCCGCTCCGGCACCGCTCGCCGCATCGGTGAAGGGCGCGCGGGCGCTTGCCGCCAGCCCGGTGGCGAGCTGCGCCGCGGTCAGTGGCACCGTCGCGTCGAACCGACCGAAGCTGCTGCGCCGACGGCGCAGTGCGCTGCGGACCGGGAGGTCGAGCGCGAGCGGAGGCGGCAGCTCGACCCGCGCGCGGCCGGGCTGCGGCGGATGGGCTACGGCGGCCACCAGTTGCCCGGGTTGGGGTGCCTCGGTGGCGCCCTGCACCGTCCCCGCGTGGATCTTGCTCATCGTGTCGAAGGTCAGCACCGTCCGGGAGCGCTCCTGGTCGCGGTGGCGGACCGACACCCGCGCCGCCGTGCCACCTGACGGTTGCGCCGAGTCCCAGGCCAGCGGTACGACGGCGAAGATGCCCTCCTCGTCGTTCGCCACGCCCAGCAGGTCGGCGATCCGCGGCTCGTCGAACCAGAGCTCCGGCTCCACGACGCGACCACGGGCACCGGCCCACAGCCGCCAGGTCTGCACGATCGTGCCGATGTCCATGGTTACCGCGTGGAAGGAGAAGCTGTTGTACTTGAAGGCGTTCTGCCAGTACTTGACGCCCAGCACGAGGAACTGGTCGTCGTCCCGGCCCGCCCGGGCACCGAGCGCCTCCCGGACGACAGGCGTCACGTCGCCGGTGAGCAGGCGCTGCATCGCGTGGTGCTTGGTCGAGTAGTGGTAGACGCCCGGCGGCATCGGGCCGCTCGGCCCGCAGACCCAGTAGACGCTCACCGGGTAGAGGCCACCGCCCGACGCGGTGCCACGGTTCCAGTTCGCCGTCGTGTACGTCGGCAACGCGCGAAGGTCGGTGTTGGCCTGGACACCGAGGCGACGGCCGACCAGCCCGTACGAGTCGTGCAGCATCGCGGCGAGGAACGGGAGGTCGAACGGGAGCGCCGAGTCCCGACCCGGGCCGTCCAGCCCGTCCTGGACGGTGGCGTCCCCGGGTGGGCTCCCGTCGTACAGGGGAAAGGTTTCCACGCCGGGGAAGTACTTCCCCTTGCGCGGCTGGTCCGGCCAGTTCGGAACGAAGTCCGTCGGCTCCATCAGGACACGACCGCGGTGCATGATGGCGGTCGCGTAGTCATATGCGTAACCCATGTCGGTCCTTGTCTCCTCGCGTGGTGGCTTGCGCTCTCACGGGAACGGATGCGGGACGAGATGCAGGTCCGCGACCTCCAGGTCGTGGTCCCGCAGGCCGGCGGCGGCCAGTGCGGCGCGCATACGCGGCAGGTACGGCGCCCGCTGTCGGGCCCAGCCGAAGTCGATCGGCAGGAGCCCCGGTGCCAGCACGCTGACCGTGTGCAAGCCCAGGTCCCGCTGCTCGGGCAGCGTCTGGTCGACCACCACCACGTCGAAACCCTGCGCGGCGACGTCGGCCACGCAGCGCCGCAGGTCCACGGCGAGGTCGTCGGAGAGCAGTTCGGCGCGGCCGGCGGCCGGGTAGACCTCGGCCATGGCCCGGCTCTCCCGAGGGGCCACGAAGAACGCCGCGTGCTCGGCCATCTCGGGCAGGCCGTACACGAGCGGATGGTCGTGCAACGCCTGGACGTTGGCGAAGTCGACGACCATCGTCCGGTACCGCGCCTCCTCCCGCTCGGTGCGGCTGCGCAGGTTGACCGAATCGGTGGCGATCTCGCAGAGGGCCGCCGCCATCGCCGTCTCCGGGTCGAGGCTCGCTCCAGCTCCGAAGCAGATGGCGCCCAGGCCACCGTCGATGCGGGTCGCCACCCCAACGACGACCGGGATGCCGAAGGTGATCCGGGCGTCGAAGAACCGCGCCCGGTATCCGCACATCTCCAGTCGGTCGACCATCCACCGGGTCTCGGCGCGGGCACTCGTCCGGGGGTCGATCTCCGGCAGCGTGACCCGGCCGTACCAGGAGAGCAGGAACGCATCGCGCTCGACGACCTCCATCAGCCCGTGGTAGGCCGCCTCCTCGGCGCTGCCGCCCGACGCGCAGCCGTTCGAACTCTCCTGCACGAACCGGTTCTTCAACCCTGGCGCGTGGTAGTAGGCCAGGATCTCCGGCACCAGCACCGGCCGGTCGTCCCGCAGCGAGTGACCCCAGACCCACGGAATCGGCCGATCCGGCGCGAACGGTGTCACCCGGGGGTTCGCCGCGTAGAACGCATCGGAGTAGAGACCGCAGACCCGCGGGTCGACCGCAGCGTCGCCGAGGTCGTCGTAGGACGCCGACACCACTGTCCGTTTGGCCTTGGCGCGCATGCCGGCGATCCGTTCGAGCCCTTCCAGAACACCGATCCGGGCGCTGCGGGCGTAACTGTCGGAGTGCCCACCCCAGTACGTCTCCCGCAGGTAGCTGCCCGAGCGCAGCAGGAACCCGCCGCTGACCGCCGAGGTGGACGGTGACACCGGGTCGTAGGAGACCAGGGGTCCGACCGGCCCACACAACGGGTTCGCGAACGCCTCCACCGTGAACGGGTAGTCGTCGACGGACCGCAGCCGGAACGAGTCGGGCGCGGGCTTGCGGGTGGTCCCGCGTGGCGGACGCGCCGCCTCGGGTGTGTCCGGTGCGCTGCGGCCGCAGGACGGGCACTCGGCGTCCGGAACCACCGGGTAGCGGCGCACCGCCAGCACGGCGAGGTCGACCACGTACACCGAGGCGTACCCGTCCCGGGCCGGCGTCGTCCGGCCGACCGCGCGGTGCCGATGCGCGTCGACAAGCGCCGCTACGGCGTCGCCGCCGAAGGCCGACCGGAACGGAGACGGGCCGGCCTGCCGGGTCGGGCCGCCCAGCTCCAGCGCGTCGCGCAGCGAACGCTGCCGAACCGCCTGCCACCGCCGGGCGAGGCACCGGGGGCACGCCTGGTGGCCGGCGTCCCCCGGGAACGGCCCGACGAGGGCGTACTGGCCGTACAGGTGCACGGTCACCGACGCCGGTTCCGGGCCGTCGGTCACGGCCAGTTCGTCCCGTACGCCGAGCGGCACGACCGAGACCGTCCGGTCACCGCCGAGTCGCCGTCGTAGCCGCTCCTCCAACTCGGCGCAGTCGCGCGCCCAGTGCTCCGGGGAGGCCACGAGGTCAGGCCGCATGGGGGCGACCGCCGGTCAGCACGATCCGGGCCGTGTGGAGGCCGCCGACGAGCAGGTCCGGCGGGGTGGTGCGGATCAACAGCACGTCGCCGCCGGCGTCGCGGACCCCGTCCAGCAGGTCGTCCCAGGTGACGTCCGGTACGTCGGCCGGGACGCCGGTCACCGCGAGCACAGCCGGGTCGAAGTCGGCCACGAGGTCGTCCCCCGGGTCGACGTCGGCGTCGCGCTCCCGGCTCAGCTGCACCCGGCCGAGCAGGTCACGCACGGCGATCACCACTGCGGCGTTCCAGGTCAGCTCGCTTCCGACCGTCCAGACGACGCCGCCGGTGCGTGGGTCGGTGGCGTAGGCGATCACCACCGGCGAGGTGCCGAACCGTCCGCCGCGCAGGTTCAACACAGTGACCCCCACACCGGCGTTCGCCGCGGATCGCCGCAGGAAGACGATCTCCGGGTTGTCGACGTCGGACAGCCGCACCGGGGCCACCTCGGCGTGACCACGGACCGCATCGATGATCCGGGTGTAGGCGAGCGCCGACAGCAGGCCCCGCGCGGCCGCCTCGGCGGGGGAAGTCCCCGCCCCGGCACCGGCCGAGGTGGCGATGACCGGCCGGTGGGCGTTGTGCTCGCCGAACGGCCGGACCGCGGCGGCCGGCACGCCGACCTCCTCCTTCGTGAGCAGCGACGTCGCCGTGACGACCGGACCGGCCGCCGGTGCCGTGCCACTGCGCGTGACGATGTCGGCGAGCGGCACCGTCCGGTCCGGCGCGGCCCGTCCGGCGGGCAGCGGGACGGCGTGGTCCACGTAGCTGACGGCGGCCGTACGCAGGGCTGCGAGCCGGGCGCCGGCCAGGGTGTGCAGGTCGAACGTCGCCACCTCCCGGGCGCGCCCGGGGCCGGGCGAGAACCGCAGGGTGCTCACCTTCAACGGGGTCTGGGTCCACTGTTCGTCGCTGAACTCCGCGAAGACGCCGACGTGCGGCTGGATCAGGACCTCGCGGCTGGTCAGTTCGGCAAGCAGCGCCTCGGCCTCGACCTGCGCCTCGACGATCCGGGTGTCGCCGATGGCGAGGTCCGTGGTGACCGGCTCGTCGAGGACCGCGTCGCGGGAGCAGAACTCGCAGGCCGGGTGCGGCAGCAGCGGTTCGGCGACCACGTCGAGCGACTCGAGGTCCTGGATGATGACCTTGCCGGCCGTCTCCGCCGGCAGCGCGCCGGTCAGGGTCCGGAACACCTCGTACCCCAGGAGGTTCCCGATCATCGCGGCGAGCGGCCGGCCGACGGCGGCAGCGTCCCGGCGGGCCGTGGCGAGGGACACGCCCTGCCACAGGTCCGCGGCGGCGGCCGGATCGCCGTTGGCGGCGAGGCGCAGCGCGGCGCACAGCCAGCAGCCGGTGCTGCCGGCCGTCATGTGCGGGCCGATCACCGCGCGCCTGCCGAACGTCCACGCGGTGAGCAGGTGACGCCCGGCCGGCACCTGCTCGCTCAGCAGGTCGAGCGTCTGTCGGGCGCCGGCGGACCCGCCGGTCACGACGACGACGTCGTACGCCGCGAGCTCGTCCCAGGTGTAGCGGGGACCAGCGGCCGGGACGGCTTCGATGTCGACCGGGCAACCCTCGTCGGTGAGCACCCGCGCCTCGGCCCGCACCTCGGCGAACCGGTTGTCGGGGTGGTCCAGGCTCGGCATGACGCCGATGCCGGCGGACCCGTTGCGCACCAGACTCAGGACGCACCAGCGTGCCACCAGGTCGTCGCCCAAGACCGCCACCCGGGCATCGCGGAAGTTCATGAACCGGGCATCCGCGCCGTCGGCGTAGTGATCCACGTACGCGATCTGCGGCGCGAACCGAACGTCGACAGCGGATTGCGCCTCGTCGGTGGCCCGGGTGGACATCGGCACGTCGCGGGCGAAGCCACGCTCGTACAGCGTCCCGACCAGATTGGCGACCATGGCCCGCTGCTCCGCGCCGAGCGCCGCGCCGAGGTCCGCGACCCGGTGGTCGCCGGTGAGGTAGGGGACGACCAGGGTCGCCAGCCGGTACGCGCTCCGGCCGCTCAGCTGGAAACCGCCGAGGGAGTTGTGGAACAGGACGCCGTCCGGCGTCCGGGTGTAGAGAACGTCCCGGCGGATGCGCGGCCGGGTCTGGGCGATGTCGTCGAAGGTCGCTGCGGCCATGGCGGAAGCACCTCTGTTTCTTGTGGGTGACGGCAGGCGCCGTCGGGGCGAAGGTGGGGCCGGCAGTCACGCCGCGAGCGCGGTGCTGCGTTCGCCGTAGCCGTCGACGGCGAACGCCCGGACCAGTTCGTGCATCGTGTAGGTGCCGGAGCCGCCCTCAAGCGCGCCGGCGTCGGCGAGCAGGTCGAGGATCTGACCGGTGGCGGTCGCCGGCCGGTCGAGGACGCCGGCGAGGTCGGCGAGGGTCATCGGCTCGGGGTACGAACACCTGGCGATCCGGACGAGCGCGTCGCTGAGCCGGGGATCGAGTTCGTCGAGCCAGGCACCGAAGGTCCCGGTGATCGACATGCGCGGATCGTCGATGAGGGACATCCGGGCGAAGCGGTCGCCCCGCAGCCAGGTGACACAGTCGGCGATCCGGGTACGTGGGCGCACCTGCAGTCGCGCCGCCATGATCCGTAGGGCCAACGGGAAGTTGCCGCAGAGCGCCGCCAACTGGTGCACCGCGCCGGGTTCGGCTGCGGTCCGGTCCGGTCCGAGCAGGACCGAGAGGAGTTCGACGGCCTCGTCGTCGGTGAACGGGTCGAGCCGATGCACCCGGCCGCCGTGTGTCGCCACCAGCCCGGTGAGGCTCATCCGGCTGGTGATGAGCACGGAGTGCCCACCGTCGAGCGACAGGACCCCGCGGATCTGCTCGGCGTCGAGCACGTCGTCCAGAATGAGCAGGGCCGGGTCCGCCGCCCGGGCGACCTGCAGCCGGACCAACTCGGCGGTCAGCTCCACGGGCGTCCGGGCCGTACCGTCGGGCCGGCGCATCCGGAGCGTGGCGTGGCCTGCCACCGACCGGGCCCGGAGCCGGTCGGCGACGTGCAGCGCCAAAGCTGTCTTGCCGATGCCCGGCGCGCCGGTCAGCACGACCGTCCGCGGGCCCGGCCGACCGTCGCCGAGCCACCCGGTGAGCAGCGCGACATCCGCCGCCCGCCCGGTGAAGTCGCTCGTCGCCATCGGTGGCGGCGGCTCCTCTGTGCGGGCCGTGCCACCGGCGGTGACCGGGGCATCGATCGTCGCGCCGGGCGACGGCAACTCGGCGCCGCGCAGGATCGCGGCCTCCAGCCGTTGCAGCGACGCTCCCGGGTCCAGGCCCAACTCGTCGAGCAGGTACTGCTTGACGTTGCGGTACTCGACAAGCGCCTCGGTCTGCCGGCCGGTGCGGTACAGCGCCTCGATGAGCTGCTCCGCAAAGCGCTCGTGCCCCGGGTGCGAGCGGGCGGCTCGCCACAGGTCGGGCAGCACCTCCCGGCAGCGGCCGAGCAGCAACTTGAGGTCGTGTGCGCGTTCGGACGCCCGCAGCCACTCCTCGGTCAGCCGCGGCGCCTCGTCGCGGCAGAGCGCGTCGGACGGAACGTTCGCCAGCAACGCGCCGCGCCACAGCCCCAGGCCCTCCGTCAGGAGGTGCAACTCGGACTCGGGACTCGTCTCGTTCTCGGCCCGGCCCACCAGGTGGCGGAACCGCAGCAGGTCGAGCGTCCCGGCGTCCGCGACGATGCGGTAGCCGCCCGGCACGGACTCGATCACAGTGCCGGCGATGTCGTGCTTGGCGAAGAGTCGACGCAGGCGGAGAACGCATGTCTGCAGCGCGGCCTTGGCCGACGCCGGCTGTTGCTCACCCCAGATCGCGCCGAGCAGCGAGTTGACCGACACCACCGCGTTGGGGCGCAGCAGCAGGGCCGCCAGCAGCGTGGTCGGCTTGGATGGCGGGAGCACGGCGACGTCGCGCCCGTTGGTCAGGTTCAGTGTGCCGAGGATTTGGAAACCCATGCGCCGAAATGGGGCCGCGCCCGCAGTTTCACCATTCACGAGACTCGTCATCGCGTCGTCCTGCTCATCAGAGACACACCATTTCTCCTCCCACTCGAACCGATGACAATTGCGGGACCACTCAGACCAAGCACCCCTCCTCCGGGGTTGGCGCTTTCGCTCCGCGCTGCTCTCGACAAGTTTGTTGACGGGGCAATAGGAGGGTCAAGGAACGACCGGCGGTAAGAAGCTGCATGGCAGCTTTCCCGCGAATGTCATGACCGCCCCGGGCACACGAATCGCCGCTGGTGGCGGGCGGTCGGCCGGGCCGCCGTGCGCGGTCACCGTCGCAGGTGGGCGAGTGCGGCGTGCGTCATCGCCGAGATGCCGGTCGGCAGCGCCAGCGGCACGTGCGGGGCGAACGCGGGAGAGTGGTTGGCGGGCACCGGGACCGTCGCCGCCGTCGACCATTGACGAGGGCTCGCCACGCCCAGCATCCAGTAGACCGTCGGTATGCCGGAACGGCCGTGCACACCGCTGCCCGCATCGCCGAAGAGCGGGAAGTCCTCGGTCGCCATCGCACGTGGCCAGGACGCGATCCGCGAAGCGCCGAAGGCGGCCTGGTGCGCCGCGCGTACGACAGCCGTGGCGTCGGCATCCGGCAGGTTCACCGGCGAGGAGGAGACGGTGCGGATGTCGGGTTGCCGGTCCACTCCGGATGCCGAACACTCGGCCTCGACTATCCTGGTCACCGCGGTGACCACCCGGTCCAGGGTGGCGGCGGCGAACGCGCGAATGGTCAACCCGATGACGGCGTCGGCCGGGATGACGTTGCCCGTCTCGCCCGCGCGCAGCGAGCCGACGGTGAGCACGGCCTGCTCAGCCGGATCCACCTCCCGGGCCACCACCGTCTGGAGGCGGAGCACGACGGCCGCGGCGATGACCACGGGGTTGATGGCGAGCTGCGGTGTCGCCGCGTGACCACCTCGACCGTGGACCGTGATCTCGAGGGAGACGCTGCCGGCCATCACCGGTCCGGTGCCGAACGCCAGCATCCCCGCCGGAAAGGGCGCGCTGTGCTGAGCGAGGACGACATCGGGTCGGCCGGTCAGGTCGTACAGGCCCGCCGCAAGCATGGCGCGGGCTCCCTGAAGGGTCTCCTCGGCGGGTTGCCCGACGATGGCGACTGTTCCACTCCACCGCTCCCGCTCGGCGGCCAGCACGTCGGCGGCCCCGGCCAGGCAGGCGAGGTGCAGGTCGTGCCCGCAGGCGTGCATCACCGGCACCTCCCGGCCGGCGGGACCGGCGGCCACCTCCCCACTCGCGTACGGCAGGCCGGTCTCCTCCCTGACCGGCAGCGCGTCGAGTTCGGCGCGGAGGACTGTCGGGCCGACGCCGTTCCGCAGAACCCCCACCACACCGTGGCCCCCCAGATCGGTGGAGACTCGATAGCCGGCGCGGCGTAGCCGATCGGCGAACATGCCTGCCGTCCGTGCCTCCGCTCCCGACAGTTCGGGATGGGCGTGCAGGTCGAGGTAGAGAGCGGCCGCGCCCCGGAGGACCTCGCTGCGGTCCGACTGGGGTTCAGGGGCTGGAGTCATCCGGACGTCCTTTTATCCGCGGCGATTCCCTCGAAGGGCGCCGAAAGAAGGTGACCACTCCCCGTCCAGGGCGGGAGAAATTTCCCCGAACGAGTCCCGCCATCGGCAGATGAGTGGAATTGCAGTGGTCGATCGGATCTTGCATCACCGCACGGCGGCTGATAACTTTCGGGCATTTCAATATGTTGAGCTGTCGGGGTGGTGAGGTGACCCGGTGAAGGCTGAGGACCACCGACAGGGAAACCGGCCAGAGGGCGCAATCACTGTTGAAGCGGCCAATCTCTACCAATGGATTCTGCAACGGGGTCAGGTATCCAGTGGGGAGTTGGAGGACGCCACAACCGCCCTTGGCCAGTCCTCCGAGGAGCTGGCCGAGGCCCTGGTCTCGCTGCTGGCGCTGCGGCTGCTGCGGCACGCGCCCGAAGAGCCGGACGTGTTGGTGGCGAACAGCCCCGACGCAGCAGTCGCGGAACTCGTGGCCCCGCTGGAGTTCGAGGTACGTCAGCGCCAGCGCCGGATGGAGGCGCTCGAGGCGACCCTGCTGGCCTTCAACCCGATCTACTTCAACACCCGCCAGGTCCGCAATCGGCGGGAGGCCATCGACATCATCGACGAGGTGGACCGGGTACGCGCCACCCTCGCCGGGATCGCCAGACGGTGCTCGGTCGAGGTCTTCAGCGCCCATCCGGGGGTGCTATCGGACGGCGCCATCGAGGAATCCCTGCCAACGGACCTCGAGATGTTGGCCCGCGGGATTCGAATACGAACGGTCCACCAACATCCGGTGCGTGTCCATCCGCGCATGCGCCCTTTCCTCATGGAGCTCGTCGACGCGGGCTGCGACGTGCGTACCCGAGAAGAGATCACCGACCGGATCATCATCTTCGACCGAGAGATTGCGGTCATTCCGAACATGCTCGCGAGCGGTGCGGTCGTCCTGCGGGAGCCTTCCGTGGTCGACTACCTGTACCGCTCGCTGGAGCAGGTGTGGGCCTCGGCCCTGCCCTTCGAGGACGAGACCACGCCGAACGGCGGTTACGGAGTGGCCGGCGACGACCTGAAACGGGCACTGCTGCACCTGCTGGCGGCCGGCCGGAAGGACGAGTTCATCGCTCGTAAGTTGAGCATCTCGGTGCGCACCTGTCGGCGGCACATCGCGGAGATCATGCATGACCTGGGTGCGGAGAGCCGCTTCCAGGCCGGGGCGCTCGCGCGGCAACGCGGGTTACTCGACGATCTCACCGAGGCGGGGTGAGGACGGCCGCGCCGGTCAGTCCCAACCCGTGGAGTTCCCGCCGCTGAGGTTCCGCATCTCGCTCCCCCTTCCGGTGGCTGTCATCGCCGGTGGTGTCACCTGGCATACCCAGATTCTGCGGGGGCCGGGCGGCGGCGAACAGCCGCAGGAAGCTGCGTGACAGGTTGTTCCGTCCGAGTGAGGTAGCACAACGGGCCCCGGTCGACCCGTCAGACGACGGTGCGGGACCACTGCTGGTTGGCGCCTGTGTTGCACGTGTACTGCTTGAGGACCACCCCGTCCACGGTCGACAGGGCCGGCACGTCGACGCACTTGTTGCTGTGCCGTGCCCGAAGCTGGAAGTAGCCGCCGTTGGTGACCATCTGGAACTGTTGGTTCGTGCCGGTGCCACAGGTGTACTGGACGAGTTCGGCACCGTCGGCGGTCGACGCGCCCACCACGTCGAGGCACTTTCCGCTGTGCCGGCTGATGATGCGCCAGTAGCCGCTGCCGGCGTCCTGGAACTGCCACTGCTGCCACGCACTGCCACCGTACGTGTACTGGCCGACACGTGCGCCGTTGTCGGTGTTCGGCTGCTGGACGTCCATGGCCTTACCGCTGTGCCGCACGTCGATCCGGTAGAACGATCCCGTCGACGGTGGCGGCGTCGTCGGCCCACCGCCGACGGTGTCGCCCCACGCGTACCGGATCCGGTCCGCGCCGGAGGTGTTGCGGACCGTCAGGTCGAGGTCGGTGCCGCTGCCGGTGAGGGCGAACATCGAGTACCAGTCGTAGCCGATGCTGCCGGTCTTGCCGCCGAGGGCGGGCCAGTAGGTGCCGCCCATCTGGTTGTCCCGCATGACCTGGGCCATGGCACGGATGTAGCGCACGAAGTTGTCGGTGCTGCCCGCGTCGGCGTAGTTGCGGCCGTCGTTCATCGGCGCGCCGAACTCGGTCGCGACCGCGCGGGAGGCGCAGGTGCCGAGGCGGGTCTGGATGTGGCTGCGGAAGGCGTCGTAGGTCATCGCGCTGTAAAAGAAGGCGTAGTAGTGGAAGGACAGCAGCGTCGAGTTGAAACGGCTGTCGTTGCAGATGTCGCGCAGGTCCTGGCTGAAGCCGGTGCCGCCGATCAGCACCCGACCGGGGACGGCCGAGTAGTGGTAGCTGAGCCAGTTCGCCGCCACCGTGCGCCACTCCGCCGAGCTGTAGCCGTGTGGCTCGTTCATCGGCTCGAAGTAGACATTGGTGTTCGCGCCGTACGCGTTTGTCACCGTGGACCACATCGCGTTCCACGCGGCGAGGTTCGTGATCCTGCCGCCGGAGGCCGCGCCGTCCTCCCAGTAGGCGAGGATGACCTTGAACCCGCGGGCGGTGGCGGCGTCGATGGCACCTCGGTACGCCTCCCACCAGGCGGTCCCCACCGTGTGCGTGTTGATGGGCAACCGAACTGTGTTGACTCCCATGGTGGAGGCCATGTCGTCGTACAGTGCGTTGGCCTTGGCCCGCACCGTCGCGTTGCTGTCGGACGCGCTCAGGCCCTGCACGACGAGTGGTCCGGTCGTGAAGTTGTCACCAAGCACGGCCCAGTTCATCCCGCGGTACTGGTTGGTGGCGGCGGTGGCCGGCGTCGACGCGACGACGACGACCCCTACCATCGCCGTCAGCGCGGCCACCAGGGCGGCGATCACCCGTCGATGCAGTGCCACAGTCGAAACTCCTTGTTCAGGGGCCAGCGTCAGCTGGTCACGCGGAAGGTGGCGTCGGCCCGGCTCTGCGCATCGGGGACCGGGTCGAGCCGCAGCAGGTAGGCGTAGTGCCGGAGGTAGCGGTCCGGGTGGCTGTACGACTGGAACGACGTCCACGAGGAGTTGGCAAGACCGGCGACCTGCCGGAACGTGGCGTCCGCGGCGAAGGTGGACGTGCCGTCGTTGGCTTCCAGTCGGAAGTCGTACCCGTAGTGGCGCAGGTAGTAGCCCGGGTAGTTGACCGATTGGATGGAGACCGTGCCGGAGCCGACGAGGCCGGGCACCAGCCGCCACTGGCCGTCCTGGGCCGGGCTGACATTCGGGTCGATGCGGACGTCGTAGTCGTAGTGCCGCACGTACCGGTCCTGGAAGTTGTACGACTGGATCCGGTTGACCGCGGTGGCGGGCCAGCGGGCGAGTACTCGGCTCTGTTCGGCGGCGGTCAGGTTGAGGATCGTTCCGTGTCGCTTCTTGGTGCCGCCCATCGCGTACGAGCCGGACGCCGGCAGCCGGTAGCTACCCGGGCTCGACGGGTCGGTGGTCACGACCGGCAGGTAGCCGCGTCCGCTGGAGTACTGGTCGAGGTAGAGGACCCACTCGTTGCGGGTGTTCATCTTCATCCACATCGGGCCCTCGACCTGCGCGCCGGTCAACCCGATGCCGGAGAGGTTGCCGAGGCTGGTCCAGGTGCCGAGGATCGAGTTGCTGCCTTCGAGGGCGATCTGGCCGTCACGGGAGGCCCGGACGTACCGGTAGGCGCCGACGCCGGTCGGCACCTCGACGATCTGGGTGTCGATGATCTCCTGGTTTCCCGGCCGGTTGATGTAGACCTGTGGCGTGGTGACGCTACGGAAGTTCGTCGTCCGCGCGTAGTAGATGCGGTGCTTGGTCGCCCCGTTGAGCGGGACGTTCGTCGCCCAGTACAGGACGTAGTCGTTGGTGGCGGGGTTCCAGATCGCCTCCGGCGCCCAGGCGTTGCGTCCGTCCGGGATCGCGCCGGCGACGTTCAGCAGCCACGGCGCCGACCAGGTGACCAGATCGGTGGACTCCCACACGACGAGGTTGCGGCTGCCGTTGTTGATCGCGGCCGACCAGTCCTGGCCGCAGCCGATGCACAGGTCGGTGGCGATGATCCAGTACCTGTCGCCGCTCGGCGAGCGGACCAGGGCGGGGTCGCGCACACCGCGGGTGCCGATCGTGGAACGCAGGACGAGCCCGCCGTTGTTGAGGTCCGTCCAGCGCAGGCCGTCGGTGCTGTGGGCAAGGTAGATCTGCTGGTCGGTCGACGACTCGCCGGTGAAGTGCGCCATCAGGTAGCCGACGGTCGGGTCCAGCGCGGCCGCCTCCTTCGGTGTCGCCGCCGACCAGGTGGTGAACAGCAGACAGGCGGCGACCATGACCGCGCAGAGCCGGGCGAGGACTCTCGACATGTGTCTCTCTCCTTAGCGCAGGGGTTACCAGTCAGCTACAGGGCCGGTACGACCGGACGGATGGTGCCGTCGGTGTTGAACTCCATCCGGTCGATGGCGGTCTCGCGGTTGGTGCCGTTGCCGGCCGGCACGGCGAACCGGTGGTACGCGATGTACCAGGTGTCGCTGCCGGGCGCCCGCACCACGGAGTGGTGGCCGGTGCCCTTGATGCCCACGTCGAGGCGCTTCTGCAGCACCACGCCGCGTCTGGTCCACGGCCCGAGGGGTGAGGAGCCGGTGGCGTAGGCGACCCGGTAGTCCTCGCTGCGCGTGTCGTTCTCGGACCACATGAAGTAGTAGAGACCGTTGCGCTTGAACACGAACGGCGCCTCGTTGTAGCCGGACGGGGTGACGACCCGCGCCTGCGCCGCGTCGAAGGAGACCATGTCGGCGTTCAACCGCACGGCTCGCGCGACACCCTGCCCCCAGTACAGGTAGGACTGCCCGTCGTCGTCGGTGAACACCATGGGATCGATCGTCTGCCCGCCGGAGAACTGGTCACTGCGCACGAGCGGTCGGCCCAGCGCGTCCCGGAACGGCCCGGCGGGGCTGTCGGCCACCGCCACGCCGAGCTGTTTGGCCGTGTTGCCGCTGGCCGCGCCACCGCTGAAGTACAGGTAGTAGCGGCCGTTGGCGCTGGCCACCGCCGGTGCCCAGGCCGAGTTGTCCGCCCAGGACACGTCCGGTCCGTGGTCGAGGATCACGCCGTGGTCGGTCCAGTTGACCAGATCGGTGGAGGAGAACGCCTTGTAGTAGGTGCCGGCCCAGCTCGCGTAACCGTCGGTGGTCGGGTACAGGTAGTAGCGGCCGTTGAACACGGCGATGTGCGGGTCGGCGAAGAGGCCCGGGATCACCGGGCCCTTGGTGGTCTTGGGCACCCAGGGCGCGACGAGGCGGAAGGAGCTGTCCGCCCGGAACGCGGCTGTGTCCTGGTAGGCGTCGAGCCAGAGGGCGAAGTCGCGGTGCCGGATCCGCCGGGTCGGATAGTTGTACGCGGCGAGCGACACCGAACCGCTGACCGAGCCGTCCACCGCGCAGAATGTGGCGTCGGCCCGGAACGACGCGTCGCCGGTGTTCGGGTCGACTCTCAGCCGGTAGTCGCGGTGCCGCAGGAACAAGCCGGACTTCGTCTGGAAGGAGTAGCAGGCCGGCGACGCCAGGCCGTTGACCACGGTGAAGGTGGCGTCGAGCTTGGTCTGGTTGGCACTGCCGGAGGTCACCGGGTCGAGCTGACCGAGGTAGTCGACGTGGCGTACGTACCGTCCGGCCTGGTTGACCGCCTCCAGCGAGACGGCCCCGGTCGGCAGCGTGGCGGCCCGCGCCGGCCCGTCGACAACCACCACGACAGCCACGGCGGAGAGCACGAGGAGGGACCGCAGACGCCTGGTCGATGTTCCCGACGGCATTGCCGTCCTCCTGCGCCGTGGCATCACGGGCCCAGCCTCCTTAGCGAAGCCGTGCGTGTTAGCGTTAACACAGATCGGCTAGAGCCATTACCGGCATGATGTGTACGGCTTATTACGGTCACGTTGCGGACAAGTGTCAGCGATCGCATCGACAGGTGTCAAGAGATCGATCACTGTCACTCTTGTGCGCTGGCTTCCACCTGTCGAAACTCGGGAGACGTGACCGTCCGTAGCGTCGCCACGAACGCAAGGGCGCAGACAGCCGCTCCACCCCAGAAGACCGCTCGCACGCCGGCCAGCTCTGCGGTAAGGCCGGCCACCAGGGCCCCGAGCGGCATCGATCCCCAGCTGGTCAGGCGACTGACTCCGCTGTAGCGTCCCATCATCTCGTCGGGTACGACGAGTGCGCGCAGCGAGCTGTAGGTGACGTTCCACGCGCCGGAGCCGACGCCGCCCAGGATTGTCGTCACGGCGATCAGCCGGGGGGACGAGGTGATCGCCGGCGCCGCCAGCAGAACGGCGAAGCTGGCCATCGACGCGGTGAGCAAGACCCGCCGCCCCAGCCAGCGGGTGAGAGCGGGCGCGGCGGCGGCGCCCACGACGCCGCCCACGCCCAGAGCACCGATCAGCAGGCCGTACTCCGCGCGGTTCAGGTCCATCGGTCCGGGTGCGATCGCGTAGACGACGAGCACAGCCATCCAGGCCGCCCAGCATCCACTCGCTGCGCCGGCCACCAGCAGCAGGGTCCGCAGGATCCTTGCCTGCCAGACGTACCGGATTCCCTCCCAGATGTCGGCGCGGAGTCCCCAGGCGTTCGTCGCCGGCCCCGGGTAGCCGGTGCCGCGGTAGTGACCGGTCATGACTGCCAGGGCGAGCAGCGCGCCCACGTAGCCGACTCCGCCGGCGCCGAGCGCGACGGCCAGTCCCGCGGCGGCCAGCAGCCCACCCAGAGGGGGCCCGACGAACTCGTTTGCCGCAGTCTCGGTGGCGGTCAACGTCGCGAACGCGGACTCCATGCGGCTGCGGGGTACGACCATCGGCACGACCGACATCCGGGTCGTGTCGGCGAACACCTCGGCGGCGCCGAGGAGCAGCGCCCCCACGTACAGGCCGGCCAGCGGCAGAGTGCTCACGACGATGGCACCCACGAGCACGGCGAGGACCAGGGCGCGCGCTGCGGCCATCGTCATGATGAGGCGTCGGCGGTCCACCCGGTCGGCGAGCGCGCCGGCGGGCAGTGAGAACAACAACCAGGGCAGGGTGTTGGCCAGGGTGGCACCGGCAACCAGCGCCGGGGAGTCCGTCATCGAGACGGCCACCAGAGGCAAGGTCAGTTTGACGATGCCGTCAGCCAGGTTGGTGACCGCGGCACCGGCCCACAGAGCCCTGAAGTTCCGCGCGCTCACAGTCGTCGGGTCGACCGGTCGAGTGTCGCTGTGCATGGCCCGGAGCTTGCGACATCCCGCGACGCCTCCCTAGAGTTTCGACTGGGGACGAAACATGGCGGTATTCCTGGTCGACGCCGAAGTGATGGCGCAGGCACGTTTCGGCACGTCGCAGCTGACCGAGACGTTGGCGGCGCTCAACATGCTGCGCCGAGGTCAACCGCTTCCATGGCATCGGGCTTGGAGGGACCGGCACGTCGACGCCTTCCAGGGCTATCTCGACGGCGACCCGGTGACCGCAGCCATCGTGGCGCACGCGATGTCGTCTTCCTGGATGGCCGACTTCCTGACGGTGCCTCCGGCCCACCCGGACATGACGCTTGACGACGAACTCATGGAACTGGAGTCGCTGCCGGACGACCGGATCCGCGCGGATCTGGCCCATGTTCGTGCCCCGCTGGCCCCGGACCTACGCGCTACCGGGTTGGCGAGCCGGACGGCCGACCTGTTGCGCTGGGTATGGCGTCACACGATCGAGGCCGACTGGCCACGCCGGCAGTCGGTGCTGCGTGCCGACGTCGTGTCCCGGATCTCCCGCCTGAGCAGGGACGGGTGGTCCGGGGTGCTCAACGACATGCGGCCGGGCATGCGCTGGCTCGGCGACGGCCGGTTACAGGTCGAGGAGCGGCCTTACCCACCGTCCGACGTACGGGGCGGGACGCTGACCTTCTTCGCTGCCCACTGCCGGGGAGGCTGGATCTCCTGGAGGTTGCCCGACCGCTTCGGGATCGTCTATCCGGTGACGGGAATCTTCACCGAGTCGCCTCCGGCCACACCGGATCCTCTCCGCAGCCTGCTCGGGAACGCACGGAGCAGAGTGCTGGCGCAGGCGGCCGAGCCGGTCAGCACCACGGGCGTGGTCGCCGCGACCGGACTGCCGCTCGGCACGGTCGGTGGCCACCTGCGCGTCCTGACGGAGGCCGGCCTGCTGCACAAACGCCGGTCGGGGCGGGAAGTCCTCTACTGGTGGACGGACACGGCTCGGGCGCTCGTGGCCGGCGCGTCATCGTCCTGACCCTCGACGCCGCCGGCCGACATCCGGAAACCGGGTTGCCCGCATCGGGTGCCACGTCCAGGATCAGTCGATGCCCAGCGAACAGGCGACCCCCGACTTCTCGACCAAGCCCACCCTCACCGGCGAGCGGGTGATCCTGCGCCCCTTCGTCGACGACGACCTGGACACCTTCCGGGCGGTGGTGGCCGACGCCGAGGTGGCCCGGCTGACCGGCAGCCCAATCGACGACGCTCCCGACGAGGAACGGATGCGGTCCTGGTACGGCAGCCGCAACGCCCAGACCGACCGACTCGACCTGGCGGTCGTGGACCGCGCCACCGGGGCCTGCGTCGGCGAGGTGGTCCTCAACGACTGGGACCCCGACAACCGGAGCTGCAACTTCCGCACCCTGCTCGCCGCCGCCGGCCGCGACCGTGGCCTGGGCACCGAGGCGGTACGCCTGGTCGTCGGCTACGGCTTCGAGAGCCTCGACCTGCACCGCATCTCGCTTGAGGTGTTCGCCTTCAACCCCCGCGCCCGGCGGGTGTACGAGAAGGTCGGCTTCGTCGTCGAAGGCGTGCTGCGGCAGGTCCTGCGCGACGGTGACGACTGGGTCGACGCCACGGTGATGTCGATCCTCGCGCCCGAGTGGGCGGCGCACCGGGGGCACCCGGAGCGCCGCGACTCGTAGCTGGCGGAGGCCGACGGCCTCAGTTCTGGACGGAGAACGTCGCGACGACTCCGTTGTGGTCGGAATTGGTGCCGCCGACGATGTCGTAGCCGGTCATCCACATCACCTGGTACTCGGGCAGCCGCTTCCAGAAGTAGACGTAGTCGATGTGCCGGTTGCCGTGCGTTCCGGTGCCCTTCTCGCCGTAGAGGTTGTAGTTGGAGCGCAGGTTCGGCAGCTCGTTGGCTTCGAAGACCTTCCACGGGAACTTCGCGTACCCGTAGCTCCGGTCGGCGCTGAAGTCGACGTTGAGGTCACCGCTCACGATGACCTGACCCTCGGCCTGCTTGTCCACCGCTAGATCCTTGAGGCCCTGGAACTGCGCCTCGGCGCACCTGGTGCGGGGTAGGTCCTGCGGCTGGCCGGCGGTTTCGATGCTGGCCACCGCGTGGGCGTTGATGTGGGTGACGGTGCGGCCACTGGCCTTGTGCCGGTACTTGACCCAGTTGTTGTAGCGCGCGGGCGGCACCTCGCCGGGACCGTTGGTGTCACAGACGAAGATCGAACCCTTGTCGAGTACGTCGAACATGCTCTTCTTGGCGATCAGTGCCTCGCCGGCCTGGTTGGTGCCGCCCGGCGCGTACAACCACCAGCCGTTGTCGGCGGCCCAGTTCTCCAGGTACGCCTTGCGGTTTCCGACCTCGTTGAGACCGATGACGTCAGCCTTGGACGCGATCAGGTTCAGATCGTGTACGAAGTCGGCCTGACTCAACCCGTAGTAGATGTTCAGCGTCGCCGCCCTGAAGGTCACGCTCGCGGCAGTCGCCGGGGTTGCCGGCAGCAGGGCCGCCGCGAGCGCGAGCACGCTCGCGAGTGCGCCCAGCGCGCGGGCCGACCAGTTCGTTGTCCTGCGCATCGTCTTCCCTCCGCACGAACCGCCGTCGGTGGCGGCTGCCGCAGACTATCGATTCGAGTCGACGCGATACCGAACACGCGGTAACCAAAGATCGACTGGCCTGGGTCAGGGGGCGACCGGCTCCCCCGGTGTCCCTGGTGGAGCTAGGCGAAGGTGAGACTGTCGGACCGCGCGCGTTTGAGCTCGGAGAAGGCTCGGCAGCCGGCGAGCAGGCGGGCACCGTCGAAGACGCGGACGGCCTCCTCCCCACGGAGTACCGAGGTCAGTACGGGGCCGAAGAAGGCCACGTCGTCGACGACGACCGTCGGGGTGCCGAGGTCCTCGCCCACCAGTTGTTGCGCACGGGCGGTGCTCGCCCGCATCTGCGGGTCGAGGTCGCTGCGGTGAGCGGCGTCGGCCAGGTCGGTGGGGAGGCCGGCCTCGGCCAGGGCCAGCGGGACGACGGTGTCGAAGTTCTTGTCGCCGGCGTCGTGGATCCGGCGGCCGAGCGCCGGGTAGAGCCGTGCGAGGGCGGCGGAGCCGTGTTGCGCGGCGGCCGCCACGCACACCCGCGCCGGCCCCCACGCCCGGTCGTTGAATTCGCGGTACCAGGGCTCCAGGTCGCGATGCTCGTTGATCACCGCGAGGCTCATCACCTCGAACCGCAGGGCGAGCGGCCGCATCTTCGCGACCTCCATGAGCCAGCGGGAGGTGATCCAGGCGAACGGGCAGGAGGGATCCACGTACGCCGTGACCACCGGAATCGATGCACCTGTCGACTTATCTTCCATGGAAGACAAGTTATCTTCTTCGGAAGCTAAGATGCAACAGTGGATGACGACCGGATCGCCGACATCGTTGGCCAGTGGCGTCGCGAGCGCCCAGACCTCGACCCCACCCCGCTGCTGGTCATCGGTCGTATCCAACAGTTGGCCGCCGTACTCGATGTGGCCCTGCGACCGCCGTTCGCGGCGGCGGACCTCGGCAACGGTGACTTCGACGTGCTCGCGGCGCTGCGCCGCGAGGGTGAGCCCTACACGCTCACGGCAGGCCAGCTCAGCCAACGCATGCTCGTCACCACCGGAGCGGTGACCAAGCGGGTGGATCGACTGATCACCCGCGGCCTCGTGTCACGCTCGGTCTCCACAGCCGACGCGCGCGGCAGGGTGGTCGGCCTGACTCCGGCCGGCGTGACGCTGACCGACCGACTCATCGAGGAACACCTGGCCAACGAGGCGGCCATCCTCCGGGACCTCACGAGCAACGACCGCAGAACGCTCGAACGCCTACTGGCGGCGATGACTCGGACTTTGGGCTCCGGAGCTTCCGGGCCGGATGGCGCGACCCGGGACGGAGAACGCCCTCGGTCGTGACTCTGCCACCCTCCGGACTACGATTCCGCCATGAACGACACCACCACCGCCGGCGTACGGATCCGACGGGGTGGCCCGGCTGACGCGCCCGCCGTCCTGGACATGCTCGACTCCGCGGTGGTCTGGATGAATGACCGCGGCAACACCGAGCAGTGGGGCACGAGGCCGTTCTCGGAGAAACCCGAGAGGGTCGAACAGGTCGACCGGTACCTGACCGAGAACATCCCGTACATCGCGGAAGTGGACGGAACGCCCGCCGCAGCCCTGGTGTTGGACTCCGGGCCCGACCCGCGGGCCCCGATCGCGCCCGCCGACGAGCCCGAGCGGTTCGTCCGCCTCCTGGTCTCCGACCGACGGTTCGCCGGCCAGAAACTCGGCTCGGCGCTGTTGGCGCACGCGGTGCAGGAAACCCGGCGAGCCGGCGTGCGGTTGCTCCGGGTCGACTGCTGGGCGGGCGGCGGTGGCGAGTTGGTCGCGTACTACGAGCACCAAGGGTTCACTCGCACCGAAACCTTCCTGGTCGGATCCTGGCCGGGGCAGGTGCTGGCCCAGCGGGTCGATTGACCCATGCTCGTGGTCATGGCCACGATGGGTGCGTGATCGGTGACCGATGGGGTGTGACCACCAGCGAGACGCTGCGGGCGTATCCGTGCGACGACTTCGTCGTCGCACCCACCTTGCAGGCATGGCGCGGGGTGCGGGTCGACGCACCCGCCGCAGCGGTCTGGCCGTGGGTGGCCCAGGTGCGGCTCGCCCCGTACTCGTACGACTGGATCGACAACCGCGGCCGCCGCTCACCTCGACACCTGGAGGGCCTACCCGAGCCCCAGGTCGGAGAGGCATTCACCACCGCTGGCGGGCGACAGTTGGGCCGGATCGTCTCGGTCGACCCCGGCAGACACCTGACGAGCACCATCATGGGCGCCTTCATGTCCTACGTGCTCGTCCCCCAGGAGCACGACACGACACGCCTGCTACTCAAGGTCGTCATGCGGACGACCCGGTGGGCCGCGCCCGCGCTGTCCGTCGGCGACCTGATCATGGCTCGGCGACAGCTGCTCAAGCTGAAGGACCTCGCCGAGCGCAGCGGAAGACCTTAGGCCGTCAGGTGTTCGGAGGAGTCACGACGTGAAATCGGAACCACCGCGCAACCTGACGCACCGTAAGCAGGACACGCTCGCCCGCCTCGACCGCGACCTGGATGCCTGGGTCGCCTCCGCGGACCGGGACGGCAACCCCTACCTGGTGCCCCTCTCCTTCCTCTGGGACGGCACGGCCGTCATCCTGGCCACGGCCGAGTCCAGCCCGACCGCCCGCAATCTGCGATCGTTTGGACGGGTACGGATGTCGGTCGGCACGACTCGCGACGTGGTGCTCATCGACGGCACCGTCGAGAGTTTCTCCCGTGAAACCGTGCCGCGCGACCTGGCCGACGCGTTCGCCGCGAAGCTGTGGGACGCGCGGGTCGGCGCGACCCGCTACGCGTACTTCCGGGTCACGCCTCGCCGGATACAGGCGTGGCGGGAGGAGAACGAGATCGCCGGTCGTGACCTGATGCGTGACGGTCACTGGCTGGCCTGACCGTCTGCCGGCGCCCACCGACGCGCAACCCGCCGGACACAGCATTGACATCTTTCACTGCGCGATCTAGCGTCGGGGCGAATCGATTCGACGCCGAGCCGGGTGTTTCGGCACCGTCGGTCGAACGGTCGCACAGTGTTCGGGCGCACGGTGTGGCCACCATCGGTTCGACGAACGACTGGTCCTGCGCGGGCGGCGAGACCAGCGCCGGGACCTGTGTCGATGAGCTGGCCGGGCACCGTGCGCCCATCACGTCTTCCGGGGCTCATCCGTCGCGAACGTGGTCGGCGGGCAGGACCTGCGGTGCCACGGCGGTGCGTTGGTCGCGATGGACGCCCCTTTCAATCAGTTCTTCCGAGTAGCGGGAGCCCCTTCATGACAGGACGTAGACCCATCCTTGGTCTTCTTGCGACGGCGGCGGCCGTCGTCATGACCGTGAGCGCAGCGGCACTGGCCGGCGGCTTGAGCACCACCGCGTCGGCCGCGGACGTCGGGGCGGCAGCAGCGACCGCCGGGTGCGGCAAGGCGCCAACCCTGACCAGCGGCCAGCGGACCATCCAGAGCAACGGCCAGAACCGCAGCTTCATCCTGAGGATCCCCGACAACTACGACAGGAACCACCCCTACCGGCTCATCTTCGGGTTCCACTGGAACGGCGGCACCGCCAACGACGTCGACGGCGGCGGGTCCGACGGGGCGGCCTGGTCCTACTACGGGCTGCGGCAACAGGCGAACAACAGCACGATCTTCGTCGCTCCCCAGGGCAACGGGAACGGCTGGGCCAACCCCGGCGGCCAGGACGTCACCTTCGTCGACAACATGATCAGCCTGATCGAAGCCGATCTGTGTGTCGAGACCACCCAGCGCTTCGCGCTCGGTTTCAGTTACGGCGGGGGCATGAGCTACTCGCTTGCCTGTTCCCGACCGGGTGTCTTCCGCGCCGTCGCGGTCTACTCCGGTGGTCAGCTCAGCGGGTGCAGCGGCGGCACCCAGCCGGTCGCGTACATGGGGATCCACGGCCTCGGGGACTCGGTGCTCAACATCTCTGCCGGACGGTCCCTGCGTGACACGTTCGTCCGCAACAACGGGTGCACCGCACAGAACCCGCCGGAGCCGAGGGCAGGCAGCCTGACCCACATCACCACCACCTACTCCGGATGCCGGTCCGGCTACCCGGTGGTCTGGGCCGCCTTCGACGGCGGGCACACCCCCGGCCCGGTGGACGGCGGAGGGGACAGCGGGGCGAGGACCTGGACCAAGGGCGAGGTGTGGCGGTTCTTCACCCAGTTCGGCGGCACCGACCCGACCACCCCACCCACGACCCCGCCGCCGACCACCCCGCCGCCGAGCGGCACGTCGGCCCTGCGCAGCACGTCCTCCGGACGGTGCCTCGACGTCAACGGGGCCTCGCAGACCAACGGCGCAGCGGCGATCATCTGGGACTGCCACGGCCAGAGCAACCAGAGCTGGACCTCGACCTCCGCCCAGGAACTGCGTGTCTTCGGCGGCAAGTGCCTCGACGTCAACGGCGCCGGCACCGCCAACGGCACGTCGGTGATCATTTGGGACTGCAACGGTCAGTCCAACCAGAAGTGGCGGGTCAACTCCGACGGATCGATCACCGGAGTGGGCTCGGGCCGGTGCCTGGACATCGTCGGCAACGGCACGGCAAACGGCACGCGCGTCCAGATCTCGGACTGCACCGGTGCGGCAAACCAACGGTGGAGCCGGAGCTGAGCCAGGGGACATTCCCGCAGGCAGGCCCGACCCAACGGATACTCGTCCACGCACAAGGAGGCGCAACTGTGCCACGTCGCAAACTGTCCACCCCCTGGGTGGCGGCAGCCATGGCGGTCATGGTCCTGATCGCCGTCGGAACGTACGTCCTCACGACTGTCGCACCGGCGGCGGCAGCCACCACCGCCGGCTGCGGCAAGGCGCCCGGTCTGACCAGCGGCACCCACACCATCCAGAGCGGCGGGAAGAGTCGCAGCTTCATCCTTCGGCTGCCCGACAACTACAACAACACCTACGCCCACCGGCTGGCCTTCGGGTTCCACTGGCTCGGCGGTACCGCCACCCAGGTGGCATCGGGCGGAACCGACGGCTCGGCGTGGGCCTACTACGGCATGCTCTCGCAGGCGAACAACACCACGATCTTCGTCGCCCCGCAGGGCCTCAACAACGGCTGGGGCAACTCCAACGGTGAGGACGTGACCTTCACCGACGACATGATCCGCGCGATCGACACCGCGCTCTGCGTCGACACCACACAACGCTTCTCGGTCGGGTTCAGCTACGGCGGCGCGATGAGCTACTCGTTGGCGTGTTCCCGGTCGACGGTGTTCCGCGCGGTCGCGGCAATCGCGGCCCCGGGGGCGATCAGCGGATGCAGCGGCGGCACCCAGCCGGTGGCGTACCTGGGAATTCACGGCATCAACGACAACATCCCGAGCGGACGGTCGCTGCGCGACAGGTTCGTCCGCAACAACGGGTGCACCGCGCAGAACCCGCCCGAACCAGCGTCGGGCAGCCGCACCCACATCACCACCGCGTACTCGGGCTGCCAACCCGGATACCCGGTGCTCTGGGCCGCGTTCGACGGCGGGCACCAGCAAGGCCCGGTGGACGGGTGCGCCGGCTGCGAGAGCGGCGCGCGGAGCTGGGTCAAGCAGGAGGTGTGGAACTTCTTCGCCCAGTTCGGGTCCACCGTGCCACCCACCACTCCCCCGCCGTCGATCCCGCCGCCCGGCCAGCAGAACGTGCTTATCGCGAGCAGCCCGGCCAACCGGTGCATCGACATCCCCAACTCGAGCACGACCAACGGTGCTCGTGCGCAGCTGTGGGACTGTCACGGTGGCACCAACCAGCGGTGGACCTACACCGCCAACCGCACCCTGACCGTGTACGGCAACAAGTGCCTGGACGCCAGCGGAGCGGGAAGCAGCAACGGCACCGCGGTGATCATCTGGGACTGCAACGGGCAGGCCAACCAGCAGTGGAACCTGAACTCCAACGGCACCATCACCGGCGCCCAGTCGGGGCTGTGCCTCGACGCGGTCGGCTCCGGCACGGCCAATGGGACACAGCTTCACCTCTGGGCCTGCCACGGCGGCGCCAACCAGCAGTGGAGCAGGCGCAACTAGTTTCGCCTTATGTCGGCCGCGCGCCGCTCGGGCAGGACGCCGATGTCGAACCGCCACTTGTTCTGGTCGACGGGCGTACCGGCCGGGGAGTTGAACTCGTCCTGCCAGCTGATCGGGCCGAT